>DASXVE010000027.1 GCA_036504445.1 Candidatus Aquicultor sp. | reverse complement strand
GTTATGCCGGGAGATAACGTTGAGATTACCGTTGAGCTCATCACTCCGATCGCCATGGAAGAGGGGCTGCGCCTTGCTATTCGTGAAGGCGGACGCACGGTTGGCTCCGGGCGTGTTATTAAGATTACGAAGTAAATAAATCGGGTTTCACGTATACCGGTCAATTGTTATTTGATTGACATTGGCGTCCTAAAACGGTAAACTACCATATGTTTTGCCGTATAGATTAAATTGAGTGGAGGAGCACACAATGCGAGACAAGGTCATTCTCGCGTGTACTGAGTGCAAACGTCGGAATTACACTACTGATAAGAACAAAAGAAAGATGCCGGATCGCATGGAAATGCAAAAGTTCTGTAAGTGGTGTGGAAGCCATACTTTACACAGAGAGACACGCTAAACTATACTTTGAACATAATAGATGCGGTGGTTTTGGCCATCGCACATACAGGGGTGTAGCTCCAATTGGTTAGAGCACCGGTCTCCAAAACCGGGTGTTGGGGGTTCGAATCCCTCCACCCCTGCAGAGTGCCGAGCAGAGTGCCGCCGATATCTCGCACGATATCTCGGCATGATGAGAATCATTAAGTATGGGAAGGATTAGAGATGTCGGATAAGAAGGCTGCGCAGAAAAAGGGTTTTGACTCAATGGGAAAATTCCTAAAAGATGTACGAGTTGAGCTGGGCAAAGTTATTTGGCCGGGCAGAAATGAGGTTGCCTCATCGACGGTGGTCGTTTTGCTTGCCGTAGCGTTCTTTGCAATTTTTATCGGCTTGGTAGACCAAGTATTCGTTCAGCTTATTAGGGTACTGTCTTAGACTACTTTTAGCAGCATAGGGGGAAGGGCCAAAGTGGGGCCCGATATATTGATGAAAAATTGGTACGTAATTCATACGTATTCAGGATACGAAAATAAGGTCAGAGCCAACCTGGAGCACAGGATATCTTCCATGGAGATGGAGGACAAGATCTTTGAAGTGGTGATTCCCACCGAGGAGGTCATGGAGATCAAGGGCGGCAAGAAAACCATCATGGAGCGCAAGGTGTTTCCTGGCTATATCATGGTGCAGATGGACCTTGATGATGATTCCTGGTATGTTGTCCGGAACACCCCTGGTGTGACCGGATTTGTTGGCTCAAGCGCGAAACCGACGCCGCTCTCCGACCAGGAAGTCGATAAAATCCTGGCGCGTCCGGCGTTTGAGAAGCCGAAACCGAAAGTCGAGTTCGAAGAGGGCGAGACTGTCAAGGTTATCGCCGGCCCGCTGGCGGATTTCACCGGGACCATTGCCGAGGTCAACGTCGACCAGAGCAAAGTCAGGGTTATGGTTTCCATCTTTGGTCGCGAGACACCGGCCGAGCTGAACTTCGACCAGGTAGCGAAACTATAGTTAGATTTGTAACTAGGATTGTAGATATAACGCAACAGGGCGCACAGTAGCGGCTTATGCCAATTCTTAAACGGCAAAAGCTCCGTTGTAATAAGTAAAGCGAAATGTGCAGGAAGCACAGAAAGAATCCTGCACTTTTCTTTGTATATATTGTTAGCGGTAGCGGGTGCGCGAATTCTACATGTAGCAGCTAACAGTTGTTATGGATTTTATATAGGTAATTGGATTATCGTTTTGGGCTATTACGCATTTGCTTCTGATATAAGTTGTATGGAAAGGAAGAATCCAAAGTGGCTAAGAAGATGATGGCTAAGATAAAGCTACAGATCTCTGGAGGCCAGGCTAATCCGGCACCGCCGGTCGGTCCGGCGTTAGGCCAGCATGGCGTTAACATCATGGAGTTCTGCAAAGCTTTTAATGCACAGACATCCGACCGCATGGGAACGATTATCCCGGTCGAAATCACCGTGTATGAAGACCGCTCGTTTAGCTTTATCACTAAGACACCGCCGGCTGCGTTTTTGATCAAACAGGCCGCCGGTATCGATAAAGGCTCAGGCGAGCCGCATAAGGTCAAAGTGGCGAAGCTCACGCAAGATCAGGTTCGCCAGATTGCCGAGACCAAGATGCAAGACCTAAGCGCAAACGATGTTGAAGCCGCAATGAAGATTATTGCGGGTACCGCGCGCAGCATGGGCGTCGAGGTCGCGGAGTAGTTGTGTTTTAAATGTGCCGGGCCGGGTTCCAGCCCGCCCGCGCAGTGTTTTTCGGCGAGACATAGGGCATAAATATGTGATATGTGTCTCGCTGTGGGAGGCTCCGTATCGGTAGATAAATTTAAACGGAGCCGGCATTACCACAAGGAGGAAGTAGAATGAAAAAAGGTAAGAAGTACCGCGAAGATCAGACAAAGATCGACAGCACCAAGCTGTACACGCCGCTTGAAGCGGTCACACTCCTCAAAGAGCTCCCTGGCGCTAAGTTCGACGAGACCGTTGAGGTCCACATGAAGCTTGGCGTTGACCCACGAAAAGCCGACCAGCAGGTTCGCGGCACCGTCTCGCTCCCGCACGGAACCGGTAAAACCGTACGAGTTGCCGTTTTTGCACAGGGCGAGAAGGCTAAAGAGGCGGAAGAAGCAGGCGCAGATTATGTCGGCGCGGCCGATCTTGGCGATAAAATCGCCGCCGGTTGGTTCGACTTCGACGTTGCTATTGCGACTCCTGATATGATGGCGACCGTCGGTAAGCTCGGTAAGCTGCTTGGCCCCCGCGGCCTTATGCCGAACCCGAAAGCCGGCACGGTAACGTTCGATATCGGCAAAACCGTCAAAGACGTCAAAGCCGGTAAGATCGAGTATCGTGTTGATAAGTTCGGTATCGTGCATTCGATTATCGGCAAAAAATCATTCCCGGTCGAGAACCTTATCGATAACTACCAGGCTCTCATCGAGGAAATTATCAGGGCGAAACCTTCTGCCGCAAAGGGCAAATACATCAAGACAATCGCTATTGCCGCGACCATGAGCCCTGGTATTAAAGTTGACACGACCAAGACCCGCGATCTCATGGAGGAAACCGTAACAGCATAGCCGGAACGGCATGACTAAAAAATGCTTGACGTTTATGCTGCGGGTTTGATATAAATGACAGGTACAATTGCATAGAGATACCTGAGACAGTAGGTGCCGGACGGCTTAATCGAATGCCTACCGAGGTGTAGAAAAAGGTTCCGTGAGTTGTTATGTATTCAACAAACGGTCACCAATAATCGAGAGATCGAGAAACCATGCCTCCTACTGTTTAAGGTAGGAGGCATTTTTATTGCCTCGCTCTTAGTTAGCCGTAAGTAAAAAGCAAAGAGTACGGAGTTATTACATTAATTCTTTTGACCATGCATTGGTCGTCGGGGAAGGAGGTAAGATATGGCCCGTCCAGAAAAGGAAGCTAGCGTTCAAGAAATTAAAGAAAAAATCGAGAAAGCCACAAGCGTAATCTTAACCGATTACCGCGGTCTTAATTTCCAGCAGATTAGCGACCTTAGAAACAAACTGCGCGCACAGGGCATTGAGTATAAGGTATTTAAAAATACACTTGCTCGTATCGCTGTGCGCGAGCTTGATCTAAGCGACCTCGACGCGTATTTAGTCGGCCCGACGGCAATGGCTATCAGTTACGATGATCCGGTTGCACCGGCGAAGACGTTATCGGATTTTGCGAGAACCGCAAAATTGCTGGAACTAAAAGGCGGTGTTGTTGAGGGCAAGATAGTCAACATGGAGCAGGTTCAAAGTCTGGCTACTATACCGTCAAGAGAGGTGCTCCTCGCAATGTTTATGGGTGCACTAAAAAGCCCGCTTTATGGGTTGGCTGGCAGCTTAAATCAGATCACTGCTGGTTTAGCCCGTGCGCTTAGCCAAGTTGCAGCGCAAAAAGCTTAACGATCAATAGATCTATAAGGTTAACAAGATTGCTATGCCTGCAATCAAACAAACGGCGTAGGAATAAGAAAACGAAGAATAAGCGATGGTTGCCAACCATCAGCAGATAATTTAGGAAGGTGAATATTTAACATGGCAAAGCTAAGTACTGATCAGATTCTCGACGCGATAAAGGAAATGACCGTTCTCGAGCTCAACGATCTCGTAAAGGCGATCGAAGAGACATTTGGTGTTACCGCAGCCGCTCCGGTTGCTGTGGCAGCCGCTCCGGGCGCAGGCGCAGCCGCTCCGGCCGAAGAGGAGAAAACCTCATTTGACGTTATCCTCTCAAGCGCAGGCGACAAGAAGATCCAGGTTATCAAAGAGGTTCGCGCGATTACGAGCCTTGGTCTAAAAGAGGCGAAAGATCTCGTAGACGGCGCTCCGAAGGCAGTCAAAGAGGGCATTACTAAGGACGAGGCCGAGAAGATTAAAGCGCAGCTTGAGGAAGCTGGCGCGGTCGTCGAACTTAAATAATTTCCAGCGCGTTTGGGAATTATTACCTTGAGCTTTCAGGGTTGCAATAGTATAGTTGAGTGGGTGGTTCCAGTGGGCCACCCACTCAATCAGTTTAAGTTAATATTAAAGATTGACCCCTGTATATGTTGACACAGCATAGAGATACTGCTATGCTGTTGTTTTGCGTTTATAGTTCCCACATTACCTTTAAGGAGTGATTTCGTCCCTTGCGAAATGATTTAGGTTTAAGAAATAGACGAACGTTTGCCAAGACTCCCGACATCCTAGAGCTCCCAAACCTCATCGGTGCACAAGTAGATTCTTTCAAGTGGTTTGCTGAGGAAGGTTTAAAGGAGGCATTCCGGGATATTTCTCCGGTCGAGGACTTTACCGGAAATATGGCCATCGAATTTGGGTCGTATAAGTTCGGAGAGCCGGAGCACAGCGTTAATGAATGTAAAGAAAGGGACATGACCTACTCGGCTCGGTTAGATGTAACCGTAAGCCTCATCAACAAAACAACTGGAGAGATTAAGGAAGAGGAAGTCTACATGGGCGACTTCCCGGTTATGACGGATAAGGGAACGTTCGTCATTAACGGGACCGAGCGTGTAGTCGTAAGTCAGCTTGTCCGCTCTCCGGGCGTTTATTTTGACCGAGAGGTTGACAAGCACTCGGACAAAATTCTCTATGCCAGTAAAGTTATCCCTAGTCGCGGTGCGTGGCTCGAGTTTGAGACCGACAAGCGCGACGTAGTCAGCGTGCGTGTCGACCGTAAGCGTAAGCAACCTGCCACGATCCTGCTTAAAGCGCTCGGGTTCGGCTCAAACGATGAGATTCTCGCGCTCTTCAATAACGCGGAGGCTATCAAGCTGACGCTCGAGCGCGATTTTACCGAGACCCGCGAAGAAGCGATGGTCGAGCTCTACAAGCGCCTGCGTCCGGGTGAGCCACCGGCAGTCGAGAGCGCTCGTTCACTTATCGAGAATTTATTCTTCAATCCGCAGCGTTACGACCTGGCAAAGGTCGGGCGCTACAAAGTTAACAAGAAGTTGAACCTGGATATACCGGTCGAAACAACCGTACTCACGCGCGAAGATATCTTAGCAACCATCCAATACATGGTTGGGCTTCTTGATTCGTCGCTGTTCAGAGATCGTTTTGACCTGGTAGACACAGATGATATAGATCACTTTGGCAACAGGCGTATCCGCTCAGTCGGTGAGCTCATCCAGAACCAGTTCCGTATCGGTCTTGCCAGGATGGAGCGTGTGGTTCGTGAGCGCATGACAACACTTGATGTTGAGACCATGACGCCGCGAAGCCTCATCAACATCCGCCCGATTGTGGCATCGATAAAAGAGTTCTTCGGCAGCAGCCAGCTGTCGCAGTTCATGGATCAGACCAATCCGCTGGCCGGTCTCACGCACAAGCGTCGCTTGAGCGCACTCGGCCCGGGCGGTCTTTCACGTGAGCGCGCGGGCTTTGAGGTTCGTGACGTTCACCCGTCGCACTATGGCCGTATGTGCCCGATTGAGACGCCGGAAGGTCCGAACATCGGTCTTATCGGTTCGATGGCTTCATACGCCAGGATTAATCCGTTCGGTTTCATCGAGACGCCGTACCGCAAAGTCGAGAACGGCAGGATAACCGATGAGATTCACTACCTCACCGCGGATGATGAGGATCGATATATTATCGCGCAGGCTAACGCGCGGTTTGATAAAGAGACAGGCGAGTTTCTTGATAGCAGAGTTTTAGTGCGAGTGCGCGATGGCGAGGTCGACTCGGTCGACCCGAAGAAAGTCCACTATATGGATGTTTCACCGAAGCAGATGGTTTCCGTTGCAACGGCGCTTATCCCATTCCTCGAGCACGACGATGCGAACCGTGCGCTCATGGGTTCAAACATGCAGCGCCAGGCGGTTCCGCTGCTTCGCACCGAAGCACCGCTTGTCGGAACGGGTGTCGAGCACCGGGCAGTAAAAGACACCGGCGACATTGTCGTCTCTGATATGAACGGAACGATCACAAATGTATCCGCCGAGATGATTCGCGTAACCGGAAAAGACGGCAAGTTTATCGATTATAAACTGCAGAAGTTCCGCCGTTCGAACCAGGGTACGTGTATCAACCAGAAGCCGATTGTAAACGAGGGCCAGAAGGTCACAAAAGGACAGGTTCTTGCGGACGGTCCGTCGACCGATCGCGGTGAGCTTGCCTTGGGGCAGAACCTGCTGGTCGCGTTTATGCCGTGGGAAGGTTACAACTACGAGGACGCCATCATCTTGAGCGAGCGTATCGTTAAAGAAGATATGTTGACCTCGATTCACATCGAGGAGCACGAGATCGATGCGCGTGACACCAAGCTCGGTCCCGAAGAGATTACCCGCGATATTCCAAACGTCGGTGAAGAGATACTAAAAGACCTCGACGACCGCGGCATTATCCGCGTCGGCGCCGAAGTTAACCCCGGCGATATCCTCGTCGGCAAGGTTACACCGAAAGGTGAGACCGAGCTGACCGCAGAGGAGCGCCTGCTTCGTGCGATCTTCGGTGAGAAAGCGCGCGAGGTTCGCGACACCTCACTTAAAGTACCGCACGGTGAGAGCGGAACGGTTATCGACGTAAAGGTCTTCATGCGCGATGCCGGCGACGAATTGCCGCCCGGCGTCAACGAGCTCGTTCGCGTGTACGTAGCGCAGAAGAGAAAAATCTCGGAAGGCGATAAGTTGGCCGGCCGCCACGGTAACAAGGGTGTTATTTCAAAGATTCTCCCGATCGAGGATATGCCGTTCATGGAAGACGGCACGCCGGTTGATATTATCCTGAACCCGCTTGGCGTACCGAGCCGAATGAACATCGGTCAGGTGCTTGAGACGCACCTTGGTTGGGCGGCCAAAGCCGGCTGGAGCGAAAACGGCAAGAAGAGCGACGGCACCGTCTTCGTTGCGACCCCGGTATTTGACGGCGCGCAGGAGTCGGAAGTTCGCGGTGCGCTCGTAAAAGCCGGTTTCTCCGATACCGGAAAAACAAACTTATTTGACGGCCGCACCGGCGAGCCGTTTAGAGAGCCGATTACGGTTGGCTATATCTATATCTTGAAACTGTTACACCTGGTTGACGATAAGATTCACGCCCGTTCAACCGGCCCATACTCACTGGTCACGCAGCAGCCGCTCGGTGGTAAAGCGCAGTTCGGCGGCCAGAGATTCGGTGAGATGGAGGTCTGGGCGCTCGAAGCCTACGGCGCGGCGTATACCCTGCAAGAGCTTCTGACCGTAAAGTCGGATGACGTTGTCGGTAGGGTGAAGGCCTATGAGGCGATCGTCAAGGGTGAGAACATACCGGAACCGGGTATCCCGGAATCCTTTAAGGTTCTTGTAAAAGAGATGCAAAGCTTGTGTCTCAACGTCGAGGTCCTCTCCGAGGAAGGCGAAGAGATCGAGCTTAAAGAATCCGAAGATGATGTATTTAAGACCGCTGAAGAGTTGGGCATCGATCTTCGCGGTGAAGTAACGGTCGGGCATGAGGCTGAAGAGCCGGGCCCTGAAAATGCGGAGCCCCAGATTGTTGATGATGAATTCAACGAGGAACCGCAGATAGTAGAAGACGAACTAGTAGAGCCCAATCCCGACGAACTAGAAGAGGAATAGAAGGAGGTTTACTCTTTGTTAGATATTAACAACTTTGATGCCTTAAAAATAGGACTGACCTCACCGGAGCAGGTGCGTGCATGGTCTAACGGCGAAGTTAAAAAGCCCGAGACCATCAACTACCGTACGCTTAAACCTGAGAAGGACGGCCTTTTCTGCGAGAAGATTTTCGGTCCGACAAAGGACTGGGAGTGTTACTGCGGAAAGTACAAACGCGTCCGTTTTAAGGGCATTATCTGCGAGCGTTGTGGTGTCGAAGTAACCCGCTCGAAAGTGCGCCGCGAGCGCATGGGTCATATCGAGCTTGCAGCTCCGGTTTCACATATCTGGTATTTCAAAGGCGTTCCGTCGAGGATGGGATACCTGCTTGATATTACTCCGAAAGATATGGAGAAGGTCCTCTATTTTGCCGCCTACATTATCACTGATGTAAAAACGGCCGATAGGGATCGAGACCTCCCGTCACTTCGGATTGAGCTTGATGAAGAATTGCATCAGATAAAGAAACAAGCCGAAGAGCGGCTTGCCGAGATTGAGACGCAGCGCGAGCGCAAAGTTCAAATTGCGCGCGGCGAGATTCAGCCTGAGGAAGGCGAGGGCATGGAGATCGTTGCGGATGGCGCGTCGCCGGAAGCAACCGTTAAGAAAATCGAATCCGAAGCCAAGAAGCTGACCAAAGAGGTCAACAACGATACGGCCAAGAAGATCGAGTGGCTCAGCAAGGTTTTCACCACCTTTGAGTCGCTGCAGCCGAAGCAGCTTATCGCTGACGAGCAAATCTATCGTGAGCTTAAGGTCCGTTACGCCGAATTCTTTGACGGCGGCATGGGTGCCGAATCAATCAAAGAGCTTCTTATAAACATCGACCTCGATAACGAAACGGTCGAGCTTCGTGAAACCATAAAAACGGCGACCGGACAAAAGAGAAGCCGCGCGGTTAAAAGGCTTAAGGTTGCCTCAGCATTTAAGAGAAGCGGTAATAAGCCGGAGTGGATGATTCTTGAGGCTATCCCGGTTATCCCGCCGGACCTTCGCCCGATGGTACAGCTTGACGGTGGACGGTTCGCAACATCAGACCTTAACGACCTGTATCGCAGGGTAATCAACAGGAACAACAGGTTAAAGAGACTTCTCGACCTCGGTGCTCCTGAGATCATCGTAAACAATGAGAAGCGTATGCTTCAAGAAGCCGTTGATGCGCTGTTCGATAACGGCCGCAGGGGTCGCCCGGTTACCGGGCCTGGAAACCGCCCGCTTAAGTCCTTGAGTGATATGCTCAAAGGTAAGCAAGGCCGGTTCCGCCAGAACCTGCTTGGAAAACGTGTCGACTACTCCGGTCGTTCGGTTATCGTTGTCGGCCCTGAGCTGAAACTGCATCAGTGCGGTCTTCCAAAAGTTATGGCGCTTGAGCTCTTCAAGCCCTTTGTTATGAAGCGGCTCGTCGATCTCGGGCATGCACAAAATATTAAGAGCGCGAAGCGAATGGTCGAGCGCGCGAAGTCAATCGTCTGGGATGTTCTCGAGGAAGTCATTAAAGAGCACCCGGTACTCTTGAACCGTGCACCGACACTGCACCGTCTCGGCATCCAGGCGTTCGAGCCGATTCTCGTCGAGGGTAAGGCCATTCAGATTCACCCGCTCGTCTGTACGGCGTTTAACGCCGACTTCGACGGCGACCAGATGGCAGTTCATTTGCCGCTATCTGTTGAGGCGCAATCCGAGGCACGCATCTTGATGCTCTCGGCAAATAACATCCTCTCGCCGGCGCATGGGCGACCGCTGGTTACGCCGACCCAGGACATGGTTCTTGGCGTATACTTCCTGACCGCACAGCGTGACGGCAGCCTTGGCGAGGGTTTGGTGTTCGGCAGCAAAGACGAGGCGGTTCTCGCGTTCGAGGCCGGCGAAGTCGACCTGCAGGCAACGGTCGAATTGCGTGAAAAGCAAGCAAACGGTGAGCGCACAAGACTTGTAACGACCGTCGGTCGTATGATCTTCAACACTGCGTTGCCGGCTGATTTTGAATACGTCAACCACGAGGTCGGCAAGAAAGAGCTCTCCCGTATAGTTGAGAGATTTACGGCTGAGCGGACGATGACCGAAACCGTCGAGATTCTCGACAACGTCAAGGCGCTTGGTTTCCATTACGCAACGCGTGCCGGTATTACCATCAGTGTCTCTGACGTTAAGGTGCCGGAAAACAAGTGGGATATTCTCGACGAGCCGGAAGAAACCGTCGAGCGCATTGATAAGCAATACCGCCGCGGCTTGATTACGAATGAAGAGCGCCACCAGCGGGTCGTCGATATCTGGACCAAAGCGACCGAAGACGTTTCGATTGCGATGGAAAACAACTTCGACAAGTTCAACCCGATCTATATGATGGCGAACTCAGGCGCCCGCGGTAACTTGAAGCAACTCCGCCAGCTCGCCGGTATGCGAGGCTTGGTCGTTAACCCGAAGGGTGATATTATGGATCGCCCGATTAAGTCAAACTTCCGCGAGGGCCTCTCGGTTCTCGAGTACTTTACATCGACGCACGGCGCCCGTAAGGGTCTTGCGGATACCGCGCTTCGAACCGCCGACTCTGGTTACCTAACCAGAAGGCTTGTCGATGTCGCGCAAGACGTAATCATTCGTGATATCGATTGCGGTACCGAGGAAGGCATCCCGGTCCCGGTTCTCGATCCCGAGGGCGAGGTTAACAAGAACACCCTTCTCGGTCGTGTTATTCTCGAGACGGTTGTGCACCCGGAGAGCAAAGAAGTCATTCTTGCCCGGGGTTCTGAGATACGGGGGACCGATCTCGGCCGCTTAAAAGATGCCGGCGTAAAGCAAGTCATGGTACGCTCTGTTCTAACCTGCGAGGCCGTACACGGCGTATGCCGCCAGTGCTACGGCTGGAGCTTAGCAAACGGTCGCATCGTCGACATCGGCGAAGCGGTCGGTATTATTGCGGCGCAGTCCATCGGTGAGCCGGGCACCCAGCTTACCATGCGTACCTTCCACACCGGCGGTGTCGCGGGTGAGGATATTACGCACGGTCTGCCGCGTGTAGTCGAGCTCTTCGAGGCACGTAAGCCGAAAGGCGAGGCGCAAATCGCAGAAGTGGGCGGCACGATCGAAATTAAAGAGACCGAGAAACTCAGGAAGATCATCATCCACGGCAACGATGGCAAGGAGAGAGTCTACCAGGTATCACGTCGGGCGCGTCTGCGCGTGGCGCACGGGGACAAGGTACAGGCCGGCGATCAGCTGACCGAGGGTAGCTTGAACCCGCACGATATCCTGCGTATCACAGGCATGCAAGATGTCGAACTCTACCTGGTACAAGAGGTACAGGAAGTGTACAAGAGCCAGGGCGTCGACATCCACGACAAGCATATCGAGCTTATCGTGCGCCAAATGATGAAGAAGGTTACCGTTTCGGAGCCGGGCGATACCGATCTGTTGCCGGGTCAGCTCGTCGACAGGTATGTCTTCGAGAGGGAAAACCACAGTGCGGTCGAAGCAGGGGGAGAGCCGGCAACGGCGAAGCAGACGCTTCTCGGTATCACGAAGGCATCGCTTGCAACCGATAGCTTCCTGTCGGCGGCATCGTTCCAGGAGACCACGAGGGTCCTCACCGACGCCGCAATCGCAGGGAAGAGCGATCCGTTGCTCGGCCTTAAAGAGAACGTTATTATCGGTAAGCTCATTCCGGCCGCAACCGGTATGAGCAGATACCGTACGATAAAAATCAGGATGGATGGCGAAGAGGAAGAGTCGTTCCTCGATATGGAAGTCATCGAATCCACAGGCCTTGAGGGGGGCGGATACTTCGGAGCGGATATGGAAACTCTCATGGAAGAGGGGCCGTCTGCAATCGATACGATAGAGCTTGCCAACGAAGTAACCTCTCCAGCAGTAGAAAATGAACCGTTTCTGCCGCTAGATGTTGACAGCGACGACGAAGACTGATATATTAAGCTGCCGTGACCCATATTTATAGGCTAATTTAATCAGCAAAACCGCTGCACGGCCATAATAGCCGTGCAGCGTGCTGAATAAAGAAACAAGCCGGAACTACGGTGTGAGCTCCGGCTGTTTAATAATCATAGTTGTGCAATAAAAGTATTTAAGAATTAGTAGAAGTAAGAAGGAGTGTAGAGGTTGCCTACAATTAGTCAGCTGGTAAAAAAAGGTAGAAAAGAAAAGCCAAGTAAAACGGCTACGCCAGCGCTACAAGGTGCTCCACAGCGGAGAGGAGTCTGCACCCGCGTTTACACGACGACACCGAAAAAGCCGAATTCGGCACTCAGGAAAGTCGCCAGGGTACGTTTGACCAACGGTATGGAGGTCACAGCGTATATCCCGGGCATCGGCCACAATCTGCAAGAGCACTCAATCGTGCTCGTGCGTGGCGGCCGTGTTAAAGACTTGCCGGGTGTTCGCTACAAGATTATTCGTGCGGCACTTGATGCGTCTGGTGTGTCGGATCGTAGACAGGCTCGCTCTAAGTATGGCGCTAAAGCACCGAAGTAAGCGTTAGCATATTCCCACGTGCTACAAGCATTGCTATGTGGGTATGGATTTGATGTGTTCATGCGTAGTCTTATAGGCGGATAAGAGACTTAAAGACTCGTATGTGCATGTATTTTTATTTATTGTCATGTAAGAATTGTGGAGGATGAAATGCCGAGAAAAGGACCAGTTACGAAACGGGAGATCATACCCGATCCGGTCTATAACAATAAGCTTGTTGCTCAGCTCATCAATGCGATTTTGAAGAAAGGCAAAAAAGGCGTTTCCGAGCAAATCGTGTATGAGTCGTTTGACATTATTCGTGAAAAGACCGGTTCAGATCCGTTGACTGTGTACCGCAAAGCGATGGATAACATCAGGCCTGCGCTTGAGGTTAGGCCGCGCAGGGTCGGTGGCGCAACATACCAAGTTCCAGTCGAAGTTCCATCAACACGTGCGACAACTCTGGCGCTTCGCTGGCTGACGGGGTATTCGCGCGACCGCAAGGAAAAGAGAATGGCCGAGAGATTGGCTGGAGAGATTTTGGATGCGGCAAATGGTGTTGGTGCTTCCATGAAGAAGAGAGAAGATCTCCAAAAGATGGCCGAATCAAACCGAGCGTTTGCTCACTATCGCTGGTAACCTGGTAACTAGAGACTAGATACTAGAAACTGGGCTTTTAAAGCCTAGGCGGTAACGCTTAAGAGTTTGACGGGTCTTGATAGTATCTTTATCGTAGCAATTTAAAGTAGGTTGTATTTTCTTAAGGTTGTTTGAAAGAAGTAGAAGTTTGTAAGATATTCTAGTTTCTAGAGATGCTTTAGCATCATTCTGGTTTCTAGTATCTAGCTAGGAAGGGTTTAGTTTTTTATGTCGAAAAGATTTCCGCTTGGAAAAATAAGAAATATCGGGATTATGGCTCACATCGACGCCGGCAAGACGACGACTACCGAGCGAATCCTGTTCTATGCGGGCCGCACACACAAAATCGGTGAGGTTCACGAGGGAACAGCCATCATGGATTGGATGGTTCAAGAGCAGGAGCGCGGTATTACGATTACGTCTGCTGCTACAACTTGCCACTGGAACGATCATCGCATCAATATTATAGATACGCCAGGGCACGTGGACTTCACCGTAGAGGTCGAACGCTCGCTTCGCGTACTTGACGGTGCGGTTGCGGTATTCTGCGCAGTCGGTGGTGTCGAGCCGCAATCAGAGACTGTCTGGCGCCAGGCCGATAAGTATCGCGTTCCGCGTATCGCCTACATCAATAAGATGGACAGAACCGGTGCCGATTTCTTCAACGTCATTCAGATGATGAAGGGTCGCCTCGGCGCAACTCCGGTTGCGCTCCAGCTGCCAATCGGTAGCGAGGATCAGTTCACCGGCATTATCGATCTCGTGCGCATGAAAGCGATCATTTATAAAGACGATCTCGGTAAGGTTATCGAGGAAGTCGACATCCCGGCAGAGCATGCGGATAAGGCTGAGGAGTATCGCATGCATCTCGTAGAGGCCGCAGCAGAGCAGAACGAGGCACTGCTTGAGAAATACCTCGAGGGCGGCGAGCTCACGGTTCCAGAGATCGCAGAAGCGATTCGTAAAGCAACGCTCGAAGTAGCGATTACACCTGTTTTTGTTGGCTCGTCCTTCAAGAACAAAGGCGTGCAGCCGCTGCTTGATGCGATTAACGATTACCTGCCGAGTCCAATCGATGTGCCGCCGGTTAGCGGCATCATCCCGGGCAAAGAGGATCAGGTTGTCGAGCGCTTAGCATCAGACGACGAGCCGTTTACGGCGCTCGCGTTTAAGATCATGGTCGACCCGTACGTCGGTAAACTCACCTTTTTCAGGGTGTACGCCGGTGTTCTTAAAGCAGGGGACACAGTCCTTAATACATCGACCGGCAAGCGCGAGCGCATCGGTCGAATCCTGCAGATGCACGCCAACCACCGCGAGGAATTGAGCGAGGTTGCAACAGGGGATATCGTTGCCGCTGTTGGTTTGAAGCAGGCTACAACCGGTGATACGCTCTGCGATCCAAGCCATCCGGTTCTTCTCGAGTCGATGGTCTTCCCGGAGCCGGTTATCGCGGTTGCGATCGAGCCGAAAACCAAAGCCGATCAAGAGAAACTTTCAACGGCTCTCGCGAAACTTGCCGAGGAAGACCCGACGTTTAGGGTTAAAACCGATGAGGAAACCGGCCAGACCATCATCGAGGGTATGGGCGAATTGCACCTTGAGATTATCGTCGACCGCTTGATGCGCGAGTTTGGCGTTCAGGCAAACGTGGGTCGCCCGCAGGTTTCATACCGCGAGACGGTCAAGAAGGCCGTCACGGGCATACATGGTCGGTACATTCGCCAGACAGGCGGCCGCGGTCAGTTCGGTCACGTTGTTATCGACCTCGAGCCGGTACAGGGCATAGGTTATGAATTCGTCGACGCGATTGTCGGCGGTAAGGTACCGAGGGAGTACATCCCGGCGGTGGATAAAGGTATCCAGGAAGCATTGACCGCAGGCATTATGGCCGGGTTCCCGGTTGTTGATGTCAAGATAACGCTCAAAGACGGTTCATACCATCCGGTTGATTCGTCAGAGCTCGCCTTTAAGATCGCCGGTTCAATGGCGTTTAAGGAGGCTGTAAAGAAGGCGCAACCGGTACTGCTTGAGCCGGTCATGGCCGTTGAGGTCACGGTGCCCGAGGAGTATATGGGCGACGTTATCGGTGATTTAAGCTCACGCCGCGGTCACATCATCGGCATGGAACCGCGCGCCGGTGCCCAGGTAGTTCGCGCTGAAGTGCCGCTTGCCGAGATGTTCGGGTACGCGACCGATTTGCGCTCAAAGACACAGGGTAGAGCGGTGTACACGATGCAGTTTAAGCATTACCAAGAGCTTCCGCAAAGCCTTGCTGAAGAGATTGTTAGCAAGGCCCAGGGTGAATGGTCGATTGCGGCCGGAAGCTAACTATAGGTTCAAGGTCTTGGGGCAGAGAGTAATCTCGACCTCGGGCCTTATGTTATAGATAAGTTGTGCAATTTTAATTCGAAGGGCTACAAGCCTACGAGATCTTTATAGGGAGGAATAAACGTATGGCCAAAGCGAAATTTGAAAGAAACAAACCCCACATGAATATCGGAACCATCGGTCACGTGGACCACGGCAAGACCACTCTTACCGCGGCGATCACCAAGACCCTTGCCGAGAAGGGGTG
>DASXVE010000026.1 GCA_036504445.1 Candidatus Aquicultor sp. | reverse complement strand
AGCTATAGGCGAAGACCAATCTCCTTTTCAGGGTCTTAAAGCCCCAGAACAATATCCAGCCTATAGCCTATCTACTCCAGGTTGTACTACTATATATTCCCTGGAGCGGTCAGCGACTACCTCTTTCATAGCATCTCCTTTGGTTGTGAAATAGCTTGCCTGTCCATATTGGCCATCTATCCAAACTATCCCCCCTTGCTTTAACTCAATGTAAGCATTCCAAGTAGCCATTAAGATAGAGATTAGCCTTTTGGTTGTTCCGGTTTGAAAACGGTGGACTGCAACGTTTATGATAGCATACTTACCTTAAGTATTCTGTATTGCTATTTTAATAACAATACATGCGATACTAATAATTCCTGGTAAGCGACCGGCTTATAAAGTAATCGATTTTGGAGATCGCTATACTAATCGCGTGGAAGCAACAGGATAAATGTAAAAGTATTTCTGGCCTCATTTATCTGCATATTATGTGCTTATTTTGATACACCGGCAGGTATTTAAACTGGTATCTAAGCCAAGAAGCTGCTAGAATAGTGACTAAGGAAGTTTTTCACAATTCACAATTGTCCACGTAAGAAGGTGTTTGTATTTGGCAAAAGCAACAACAAAAGACGGCTCATCAAAAACGAAACCATCCGTAAAATCGATTGATGTTCCGATGGAGGGCGACGCCGTTGCCCTCGCACGCCGGATCGCAGTATTCGCGTTTGCGTTTTCCGGTATGGCGGCCCTAATATATGAGGTCGTCTGGACGAGAGAGCTCTCTCTGGTCTTTGGGTCGACAGTGTATGCGGTCTCAATGATGCTTACCGCATTTATGTCGGGCCTCTCGCTCGGCGGGTTTTTAGGCGGCAAGTGGGCTGACAAAAGCAAGAACCTTTTTGCCCTGTTCGGCATGCTCGAACTCGGTATTGGTATCTTCGGTATCCTTAGCATACCGCTTATCCAAGTGCTGCCGACGCTCTACTTCTTTGTATTTAACACGCTAAAACCGAGCTTCTACTTGTTCTTTGTCTTTCAGCTATTACTGTCGTTTGTAATTATGCTGATACCGACGACGTTTATGGGAGCGTCCTTCCCTGTCGTCACGAAGGCGGCGACGCTGTCGCTGGAGGAGATCGGCAGCGACGTCGGCAACGTGTACTCCATCAACACAGTCGGCTCGATTTTCGGCTCGCTCGGTGCGGGCTTTCTGTTGATTCCGCTTATCGGTATTAAAGCGACGACGATGACGGCAGCGTGCCTAAACCTAGCGGTTGCCATAATCATGATTATGGTCGCTCGCTCCGGTATGGCAAAACGTGTTCTTAGCAGCGGCATCGTAATTATAATTGCCATTACTGCCGTTGCAGTAATGGTGAAACCGCCGGCAATTGCCCATAACTTCTACCGGATTGCCGACTACCAAACCTATGACCAATACAAAGAATACCTAAATGAAATAACCACCGTTTACTTCTCAGATGACCTATACGGACGTGTAACCGTATTCCAATCACCGGATGGGGCTCGCTCGCTCGCCAATGACGGTAAAGTTGAAGGGTCGAGCACGGAGTATGATAAGAATGTGATGTCGCTTTTTTCCCTCCTCCCGGTTGCATGCGCGGATAATCCAAAATCTGTGCTCGTGATCGGGTTGGGCACCGGTTTTACTGCTTACGGTGCGATATATAGCTCAAACGCCATGGTAGATATCGCTGAGATAAACCGGTCGGTGCGGGAGGCCTCGAAGTTCTTTGTCGGTAACGGCATCGAGGGTAACCCCCGTGCCAAGTTTTATGTAAACGACGCGCGAAACTATCTGTACACCACCACAAAGACATACGATATGGTTACGTCGGAGCCAAGCTATCCCGTATCAACGCACATCTCTCCCCTGTTCACTCAGGAGTTCTTCCGGCTCGTAGCCAAGCATCTGAACAATGACGGTATTTACTGCCAGTGGATTCCGCGCTATATCATGCGCGACCAAGATATGTTGACCATGTTTAAGACGTTTACATCGATCTTCCCCAACACCTACGTGTGGGGTATGAACTATGGTTCAAGCCAAGCACAGGATGTTTTGATGATTGGGATTAACGGCAACAAAAAGCTCGATGTTGCGGCGATCGATAAAAAAGTGCGCCAACTCGGGGCAACCAAGCTCGGTCTTAACAACATCGATTTCGGCTTTTACGCATATCCGGATACTCTGCAGAAGCTGGTTTCCGGGACGCTGCCGGATGGTAGCCCAATCCAATTGAACACCGACGATCATCCGATTATGGAGTACGTATTACCAAAGAACCATATCGATTTCTTTAGAGAGGGCACTAAAGCATTCAACTAAGGCACATACAGACAGCTAACACGATAGAGGCCCGTCAAAAGACAGGTCTCTATTTTATTACTTGACCCTCCATCAAAACAAGCATATAATATGGCGTTGTTGCACAAATATACATATCCGCCCTTTCCTGCCGCTTCAGGTAGATAGTTCTATGCGTCTTAACACGCGTAAAACTGCTCTACTTTTAGGTCGCGTACCGCCGCTTAAACAATGGCGAATAAAAAGTTACCAAATTAATTGTAAATTTTACGTCTTTATGCCGATAACTAAGAGTAATTAGCTAGAGAAGAGAGCTGTTCTGTTAATATCCTTTGGTTATTGAGGTGGCGCATTGTAGCTATCGTAGATGTAGATATATTTTAAGCACTAAAAGTTATATCAATCGTTATTTTGTCGCAGCAATTATGTACCAGGAGCTATATGAATTCTCAAAGTTGCAAACCAGGGAACTTCCATAACGCTACCCGCCCCGGTCGTAAGGCTGCTTCATTGTATTCTCCTGTCCTCTTTGGGCAGCTTCCTTTTACCTTATACGGAAAGGAGGTGAATACAATGAAGAAAAGTCTTGTAGTTCTTATGACTACGGGTCTTGTTCTCACCGCAGCAAGCTCAGCATATGCGCGAACTGAAGCCAACTCGGATTCTACATTGCCTTCTAAGGGAAATATCGTCGCAGAAACCTCCACTGTTGTAGGCGCTCTTGGCGCCGCTAAAGACTGGAATTATTATGAGCTCGGCACAACGACAGTTAACGGTGTAGCGAATTACGCTGCGTACCAGGGTAACACTACCAGTACGCACCCTTATGGCACTTGGAACAGTCCATATACGCTGGGAATCGATGGATATAATTACAACGATTCCCAGGATTATGTCAATGTCCCGCAGCAAGTAGGTATCGGCGATCATGTGCAGTATCCGATCAACAGTGGTTTTGTGACCGCTATGACGGCCATGTTGCCACCTGGGATGGTAAAAGATGGGTCTGGTATGTACGCGGGAATGAAAGTCGTTGAAGCAACCCTCACGGCGACATTCCAGTCGGGCCCACACGGTGGCTATGTAACGAGCACTCACAGATGCCGTGAGTGCCATGCAGTCCACCGTGCAGCAGGCAAATTCAAACTCTTGCGTTCCGACACAAGGTTTGAGGCATGCGACTGGTGCCACGGCACCGGTGCTGGATCTGGCTTTAACATCGTGATGGATAATAACGATAGCTACACCAAAGAGTATAACGTTGGTCACACCATGGGTTATGGTATAGACAACGGCAAGTGGAGAGCGCCAGATGATACCTATCCGGCGTACGCGCCTAATTATTACATGGGCGGTTTCTCATGCTTCGACTGCCACAGCCCGCACGCTAACCCGGCGAGACTGATGGGTTATGACTCAAACGCTAAGCCAATCCAAGCAATCGTCGATCTCTTCTCGGGTAATGTCTTCAACATGGGTAACCCGGGCCACGATATGTTTACATCAGGTGGTAGCGGCTATGCGGTTACCGATATGGCAGCCGGTAAGCTCGCCTGGGTTCCTTCTCTCGGCGGTCCGCTCCCGAATAAGGCAAAACCATACTACCTCGCAGGTAGCTGGCTCCTTCTGAAGAACCCGGACAAAGAGATTGCTAGCCGGGGTTATAGCAACGTTCCGGTTGATGTCTGGACATTCGGTCCGGATGTCCAGGGCCACTATAACCAGGGCCCGACCAAGGATGCGACGTACTCAGTTATCGCAACTGATACTGAGATACCGGACGATGTCACGATGGCGCTGAACGAGTTCAGTTCTAATGTGGCGTACCCGATTAACAAGATGCCGATTAACTGGAACACACCGATTGGTAGTGCGGCTATTCTTGCCACCACCAATATGTTCGGTTTTGCCCAGGGAGGCACAACTGTGACAGCAGAGGGCACGTTTACGGCGGATAACTACGGATACAACATCCGTAACCCGTTCTGCCATTCGCTTCTCGTTGACGAGTTCTGCACCGATTGCCATGATGGCAACGCCGGTCTTTCGACCATAGCAGCCCCACTCTTCAGTGAGGATCGCGCACTCCGCGGTCAAACGGCTGTTACCGTTAAAACGGATGATGGCTCAACGTACACGGTTAATGGTACTGCGACGAATTGGAAAGGTTCGTATGATATTGCATACGGCCACGATGTTAACTCGCGTCACTGAAGCCGGTCTATGAAGTTCAATCCGGAGGATGGACTTGATACCGGCCCGAGGTGCCGTAACTGCCATAAAGGTTCGAGTGGTTGTGGCGCGTGCCACAACACCGACCCGTTGCATCCGGTCAATGGTATAAACACTACTACCGTTACTAAGGATGCTTTGGCAGCCGATAACAGCCGTGCAGGAATCACCTTCTTGTTTGCGGCTATGTTCGACATGGCACACGCATACGATGCTGGCGTGCCGGCAATGGGTGCAGAAAGCTATGCGCCGATTACAAGGTATGAGACAACTCATACCGCAACCGGTTTAGCTAACGGTGTCGCGCAGCTCGCGAGTGTAATGACAGTCACCGCGAATGGTGTTGCTATGTCCGGTCAGGTCAAGAAGTCGCGCACAGTTTCATGGTCGAGCGGCTGGAGAACCAATCCTGGTATCCTCGCTTCGACATGTAACGACGACGGCCTGAGCTTCCCACACCGTACACTCGGTTGGAAGATGCTCAAGGATGACCTCTTCGGTATCGATCCGGGCAAAGCTGGCACTCTTGTCGGCGAAGTAGCGGTCGTTACCGCAGGGACACAGAGAACAGGTACCTATGGCACCGGCAGTGCAGTGCATGACCTTGATAGCGTCTGCCTGGATTGCCACAATCCAACGGTATGGAACGCAACGAGTGCGAGAAACTATACTGATGGAAGCTTACCTGGAGACGATTACAACGACGATCTCCTCTTGAGGGGCTTGCCATAGTAATCACGCGTAAACTTATGTAACCGCTGCTTATAGCAGCTAAATGGTAGAGAAGTTTTTGTACGAGCGCCAAATACCGGATGTATCCGGAAGGCCCAGAAGGGGCCACCATAAATGAGCGTTGACAGATACAAAGCTTTCTACCCGAAGTACCACAATTATTGCGCGCAATAGAAAAGGGTCTGCCTGGCCAGCGGACCCTTTTTCTTTTCCATAAAACGCCTGGTAAAAGACAGTATTTATGCGGTTTTCACTCTGCGATACCTCATCCGAAACAGGCACTTCGGCCGCTGACCTTGCCATATAGGAAATCTCTGCTAAATATTCCCATAAAACTGCCGATAATTTGTAAAGTAAGACCTTTGCTCTTTGTAGTTATAGTTTGATTCGAAACACTAGTCATACTCTACGTCAAAGCAAATAAGAGCTGGCGCACTATTTGTGATTTAGTTCGAAGTTTGTTTTTCTAGGAGATGTATGATGATTAAAAGCACTAAAGAGCGGAGGGTATTTCGTACCACGCTCAACCCCATGTGTGTATTTTCCCTGTTTAACACTCTTTTACCTCTTAGCGGGCTTATGCCTAAGGGCTTGCGCGCAAAGGAGGTGAACCCGATGAAGAAAGGTCTTGTAGTTCTTATGACTACTGGCCTTGTCCTAATTGCAGCTACAACGGCGTATGCAAGAACCGAAAGCAATACTGTAGAACCCAATCCTACCAGAGGTAACATCGTTGCCAATTCTTACGAGTTTGGTGTCAATACTTTAAATAAGGACTGGCACTACTATGAGCAAAGCCAGACCGTCGGCGCCATAACCTATGACGGCTATACCTACAGTACGCACCCATATGGTACGTGGAATAGCCCGTATGTTGCCGGTATTGACGGCTATAACTACAACGATGCCCAAGATTATGTCAGTTCCGGCGAGCAGGTCACGGATACTGCCGGTAATATATATTATGCAGCAGGTCCACACGGTGGCTACCTCACCTCAACACACCGTTGCCGTGAGTGTCACGCGGTTCACCGCGCTGCCGGTAAATTTAAGTTAATGCGCTCGGATACCAGGTTTGAAGCGTGCGATTGGTGCCACGGCGCCGGCGCCGGCTCAGGTTTTAATATCCAGATGGATAACGACGACGCATTCACTACTGAGTATAATGTCGGCCATACCATCGGTTACGGCATTGATTCAGGTAAATGGAGAGCGCCAGATGATACCTACCCGGCCTATGCTCCGAACTATTTTCTTGGTGGATTCTCGTGTTTTGATTGCCACACCCCGCACGCTAACCCCCAGCGACTATTTGGCTTTGATAATTCAGGCGTTGCCCAGGGTATCGATGGCGGGAACGTTGTTGTCGGTGGCGTAAACCAGCTTGGTAAGAAATTTGCGATTGCCGATCCGGGCCACTCCATTCTTAACGGAGACGGAACGGCATACAGAAATATTGCTGAGGCCAAGATGGAACCGATCTACCTCGCCGGTTCATGGCTTTTAATTAAAAACCCTGACAAAGAGACGGCGACCTATACTGAGAATTCAACCGAGACAACCGGTATGACGAACGCGGCTGATATCGGCTCGACACACGAGTCTACGATTACGATTACCGCCAGCCAAGAGATCCCGGATACCGTTATACAACCGCTTCATCAATTCGATACCGACACCCCTTACCCGGTCAACAAAGTTCCTACCGACTGGAATAGGCCGATCGGTTCTGCCAGTAGTGCGGTTGTTGGTGAGGAGAATTACGGTTACAACAAAACCGGTATAAAGCGGGTTTGGAACATCGCGGAATTCTGCACCGATTGCCATGACGGTAACGCCGGTCTCTCATCGGTTGAGGCCCCGCTTTTCAGCGAGGATCGAGCACTGCGCAACAATAATGCCGCCGCTCAGAGTACCGATCACTGGAAAGGCAATTATGACATGGCGTACGGCCACGATTCCTCGCCACGTCACTGCGAGCGTCAAATGAAGTTCAGTCCAGAGGATGCGAACAACATGGGCCCGCTGTGCCGCAATTGCCATAGAGGTTCAAGCGCGTGCAATGCGTGCCACAACTCTGGCGGCATCTCAGCCCTCACGGCGGCGATTGATCCCGGCGAGTGGGAAGAAAATCCAACCGGAGGCATACCTAACAATGGTCAAGGTGCATTTACACTGATAGCAAGTATCGCTGCCAACAACCTGGCGCGCAATACCGTCTATGGAGTTGCGCTGAATAACGGTGGCTATGCCGGCGCATCTACCTATAACCCTTATTCAGTAAGCATTAACTATAACCAGGCTACCAGCACGGACACTACAACCAACGCGGGTTTCTTGTTCAAACTCGGCCGTACCGAAACCTGGGATGCAAACTGGCGACGGTCTCCTATAGCTGTGACGCCAGGCCAAACCCTTAGCGGAGGTGTTAGCCAGCCGTGCTCAGATAACGGCTTTAGCTGGCCGCACAGAACTTTGGGTTGGAAGATGCTCAAGGACGATCTCTTTGGTCTCGACTTTGACGGTACTACGGTCATGGCCGGCCAAGTGCGAGATGCCGCCCTCTCAGCCTCTGAGACAACGGCAACTGCCGGCTCAGCCTCTAATATCGCTGGTGCCGCACTTGCCGGTGCGGTTACTCACGATATAGACAGCGTCTGCTTGGATTGCCACAATCCGACGGTGTGGAATGCTAACGGTACTACACATACCGATACCGGTGGCAACACTATCTACAACGACGAGCTCTTGTTAAGAGGCTTGCCGTAGTAACTACGCGAAGGCTAAGTAACGCTGCTAATAGCAGCCGGTTTGCAACAATAGAAAGAGCCCGCTTTGCAAAGCGGGCTCTTTTGTTTTCCCTACTTAGTAGCTTGTTGCCCTACCAGACAACTTCGGCTCTCAGCGTACAGAAACGCTACTCCTAGCCGTGGCGATCCTACCTACCGAGCCGGCGAAGCCTGGCGACGCGTTCGGTTACCGGTGGGTGGGTGCTAAAGAGACGGGCAAAACTCGCGCTGGAGAGCGGATTGATGATAAACATATGCGCTGCAGCCGGGCTAACGTCCATCGGTATTGCCTCCGCCCCACGCTCGAGCTTCTGCAAAGCATTAATGAGCGGTTCCGAGCGACCGGCAATTACTGCCCCATCGGCATCGGCTTCAAACTCGCGCGAGCGCGAAATCGCAAACTGCACCAGCATCGCCGCAATCGGCATCACAATAACGGCAATTAGTATACCTATAACACCGAGCGGGCTTTCTTCATCGTCGCCGCCAAAGCCAAACATCAAGCCCCACTGAGCGATATTAGCAAGCGCGGTGATCATGCCCGCTACCATCGCCGCCATTGAGCCGATCAAGATATCGCGATTCTTAACATGGGCAAGCTCGTGCCCAATAACGCCTTCGATCTCGTCCCACGACAGCAGGTTCCGCAGGCCTTCGGTTACGGCGACCACCGCATGTTCCGGATCGCGCCCCGTTGCAAATGCATTCGGCTGCGGTGACGGTGACACAAAAATGCGCGGCATAGGGAGCCCGGCGCGCAATGAAAGCTTGCGCACGATCGCGTAAAGTTCAGGCTCCTCCTGCTCGGTTACCGGCCTGGAACCGGTCATTGAAATCGCAATTTTGTCGCTGAACCAGTAGCTCGAGAGGTTCATAATAAAAGAGATGCCCAGCATAACTAACATTCCTACATTGCCGCCGATGAGTTTACCGGCAAACACAAGTAGGACCGTGAGCAGCCCCATCAGAAGCCAGGTCCTGAAATTGTTCAATATTGTACCTCCACTACAAAATCTCTACCCAAATTGTATACCGCCAGGAACCACCCCCGCAATAGCCCAAACGAGCCCCGGCAAAACCGGCCACTAAGGGTTATGTGGCTTGTGAGCTGGAGTAATTTCATATATAGTAGTAAAGTCATGCATCACACGGAGGTAATATGAAGGTAGGAATAATAGGGCTCGCGAAAGCGGGAAAAACAACTGTGTTTAATGCGCTGACGGGATCATCGGCCCAGACCGGCACCTACGGCACGCAAAAAGCAAACTTAGCGGTCATTAAGGTACCTGATGAGAGGCTTGGTTACCTCTCGAATGTCTATTCACCAAAGAAAACTACTTACGCAGAGATTGCGTTTGTTGATGTACCGGGGCCGACCGATGCGAGCGCAAGCGCACTTGGCGGTACGCAGACGATCGACCTCATCAAAGGCGTTGAAACGCTTGCGGTTGTCGTTCGCTCGTTTATAGATGAACTGTCGCCGGCAGATAAAATCGACCCGGTACGTGACTTCCAAGCGGTAGAGTCGGAGCTTATCGTGCTCGATTTAATAGTGCTTGAGAAGAAACTCGAGCGTATGCAAAAAGAGCATAAGAAGAGTGCCGAATATGATCTTATCACCCGCTGCAAGGGCTGGCTTGACGAGGAAAAGCCGCTGAGCCTGCTTGATCTTGACGAAGCGGACGCAAAAGTACTGAGCGGTTTTCAGTTGCTGAGCCTGAAGCCCGTTTTAATTGTTGCCAATACCGCCGAGGCGCAGAGTGTCGATTTAACGCCGCTCAAGGAATATGCCGCTGTGCGGTATGCCCCGATCGTCGATTTCTGCGGCGCAATTGAAATGGATATCGCCGAAATGGATGAAACGGAACAAGCGGAGTTCCTGCAGGAACTCGGTATCACTGAGTCGGCGCGCGCCAAGTTTATCCGGGCAGCATATGACCTCTCAAACTTAATCTCATTCTTCACTGCAGGCGAAGACGAGTGTCGTGCATGGACCATCAAGAAAGATACGCTCGCCCCTCAAGCTGCCGGTAAGATACACTCCGATATCGAGCGGGGCTTTATTCGCGCAGAGGTTGTCGCATTTGCCGATTTTGCCGCATACGGTAGCATGATAAAAGCAAAAGAAGCCGGTAAGGTTCGGCTCGAGGGCAAGCAATACGTCGTTCAAGACGGCGATATTATTAATTTTCGATTTAATGTGTAGAAAGCCTGCGCTTAACAATCCAGCATCATCAACGCAGTGTTATTCTCCTACGTTTCGCAAATAAAGAAGGTGATCGTGTGCCCGACATCGTATGGATTATTGTGATGGTCGCCGTTTATATAGCGGTAAACCGCTGGCTTCTTCCCAAAATGGGAGTTCGCACGTGAATGAGCCCTGAATGCAAGGATAGTGTATCCAACGCATCAGACACCGAACATACACCACAGTAGTCACCGGTCTTTCACTCTAAGATTGGCTCACCGAGCATCCCCACGAGCTATTATTGTTTGGCAATAACTCCGCAGCGGCTATGTTAGTCGCCGGAGCGTGCGTGACAGTCATTGCAGAACGACTGTGTATGACAGGCAAAACAACGTGAACTTGCCTGCTCTTTATGCAGCTCAACCCAGTTTACGGGGTGCGGTGGCAATCGCTGCAAAAACTTACCGCATGGCATACCTGACAACGCGATGCGCCCTGCAAGGCTACCGTTCGCGGATGAATGGCAATCCAATCAGCAGGATGCGGATTTACTATCTGGTGACAGTTCTGACAAAATGCTTGGCTGGTATGGCGCTTAGTGCATACGGTGAACGAAGCTTGTTTTGCATGGGCTGTTCGCCAATTCACGGGATGCCGTATCGCAAACCCATGACACGCGTCACAAAAACCAGCTTTGTCTGCATGACACCTGCTACGGGTTGCGAGGTCAGCTTTCCCGTGAACCTGCAGCCAATTCCCCTGCGTGTGCGATGTCGGTTTGAGATTAAAGCTTGCAGGATGACAGGTACGGCAAGCGGTCGACACATGTTCTTTTTGGTGACAGTTAACACAGAGCGGCATAGCGATACGTTCGGAATAACCTTGAAGCCCCGGATGACCGGTTCGATTATGGCAATACGCACAGGTAAGATTGCTGAATTTCGGGTGGGGCTCGTGCGACATAATCACCCGTCCTTCGATACTTTACCTGGCGCCGTGTGGCAACCGCGACACCTGCCGGAGGGCATAGTTTTGCTAACTTCGCTCCCCTGGTTGATCGGCATTTCGTATGTATTAGAAAAATGATAGTAGACCTCTTTGAGGGCCGCTACCTTGTCTAATCGTTAATAATAGCATGCGCTTAGAAATTTAGCGCAGAGATATAAAAAGCGGAACCGAATTCGGTTCCGCTTTTAAACAAATTATATAGTAGCGTCTTTTATGCGCTTACTGCCTGCGCTTGCTTGTTGCAGCCGTGTTTCAGGCACGCGATCATTTTGTCGGTAACCCCAGACGCGATCATGGGCAGCATGTTCGGCATAAGCGCCTCCATCGTTGTCGGGAGCAAATCATCAAACTGCGCACTCATGTAATCCGGTATTTCGCCCATATATGCTCTAACCTCTTTGATCATCGCCGGCATGACTTTCGGCATCATACCGGGAAGCATGATTGGCATCATCTTCGGCATAATCGGACGCATTGCCTCAAGCGCGCCAGGAATCTTCGCCATTATGCGCATCATCGTTGGGAACGGCCCCGGCATCGCCTCGACCAGCTGCGGCATGAGCGTAGCCATGAGGTCAACCATCGGCTCCGGTTTCATCAGGTAGATCATCTTCTCGAAGACCGACCACTGATACAGTGCCTCGGGCGTTGAATCCGGCAGGTCGACACCTAGGCCTTTTGCCGCCAGCGACGCGAGATCTTTAACCGGCATGTCGACACCGTTCTTATCTGCCGCAACCCGCATTTGGAACTGGCAGCACGGGCACAACGCTATAATTGCTTCGGCTCCCGCTTCGGCCGCTTCGTCCAATTTTCGTTTACCGAGAACCGGTGCTACCGGGGTCTCGCCTATCAAGGTAAGAACGGAGCCGCAGCACAGGCCGTTTTCACGGTTGTGTTTCATCTCAACGAGCTCAACTCCGGGAATCGCTTTTATGAGATCCCGCGGCGGCTCGTAGACACCGCCGGCTCGCCCGATGTGACACGAATCGTGGAACGTAACTTTCATCGGCACTTCATGATCGAAGGTAAGCTCACCTGCGGCAATCTTATCGGCCAGCACTTGTGAGTAATGCTTTGCCTTAAATGGGTACTCGATACCGAGCTTCTGCGCCCACTCCGGATACACGGTGTTCCATGCCAGCCAGCATGCCGGACATGATGTAACAACGGTCTCAGCGCCGGTTTCCTTCATCTTGGAAACGTTATGGCGCAAAATTTCTTCGAAGATATCCCAGCGGCCGCAAACAAGCATCGGAATACCGCAACACGCTTCTTCCTTCCCGAGGTAAGCAAAATCAATGCCCGCCCTTCCGAGCAGCGTTGTCGAAGCTTTGGCGATATCGTCTTCGACATAAGATGCGGTACAACCGGCAAAATAGGCGATATCTGCTTTTGGTCTGATATGACTCTTGATTTCGTCCTCGCCTTCAAGCCAGGCATCGCGATCCTGCGAATAGGCAGCCCAGATATTGCGCTCTTTATGCGCGCTGGCCGCCATCATTTCAAACGCCGGGAACGTCATTTTCTTATCTTCGGCGATGAACTTGCCGCGAAGCTTCATCCAGCTTGGCTCGATCGGCAGGTCAAGCTGACATGAGATATCACAACGCTCGCACGTGGTGCAGACCATGAACTTATCGATATCATCTTGGGTGATTTTCTCGCGTCCCTCAATGACTTCTTTCAAGAAGTACCATTTGCCGCGCGGTGAGTGTGACTGCCAGCCGCGCCCGTAAAACTGTGTGCAGCCCTGCTCGCAGTAACCGCACTGGGCGCACGCATACGCATACCAGGCGAGGTCCCCGGGGATGCCGTTAACCTCGCGAGCAAAGCGCTCGCCGACCGGCGCTTTTGCCAAATTGCCAACTGCACGAACCAGCGGGTCGAATGATTCCACAAGCCCCATTACCGTACTCAGCAAACCGCCGCCGATTACCTTGCCGGGGTTAAAATAGCCGCTTGGATCAATGGTGTGCTTAAATGCAGTCAACTTTTCCAACCGCTCTTTCCCGAGAATTGCAGGGGCCTCTCTTCGGAAATAAATACCGGTGGTATAAATACGTCCACCGAATTTCTTAGCAATTTTGGCCGCTGTAATCGACAAGCCGTAAGCGAGTGTAAATGCAAAGGACCGTTCATCGTGCGGAATAAAGCCCAGAATGACCACTTCCCCGCCCTTAACTACCGTGCCTTCGATAACAAACGGGTGGGCGATCTTCGTGTTAATCTCCGAAAGAACGCTGCCAAGTTTCTCAACCGGGACAACGAACTCAGCCGCAATTAGCGATGGTCCGATCCGTTTAGCCTTCATCGGGTTGAAACGCTCCGACCACTCATGCTCGGCAACATCATCGCCTAGCATAGCGCCACCGGCTAGTTGTATCGCGTCATTAATTGCATGCTCCGCCTTGCCTGCTTGTTCAGTATCGCAGGCAAAGAGCGCGATGTATGTTTCCGGTAATTCCGGTATGTGCGTATCGATCGGGTGCCCATGATGGGTCTTCGGCGGAAGTTGTTTCTTTAAACGAACCCCCGTTGGGTTAATAAAGCCCGCCGACCATAGTGGGGCGTTTGTTCTCGCAAGACATCCAAGCGCTGTTTCAAGCGCTGTTTCATCGGTAAACGCAACGGCGAACACTTTCTCGGCCGTGAGCGGGCGAATGCGTATCGTAACCTCACTAATAATACCGGTAATACCGTTTGCGTCAGAGATGAGATCGAGGTCTGTACCTGCGAACTCTTTGATCTCACCGTTCGGCAGGACAACCCTTGCCTTAACGACATTGTCCTTAAACCAACCATATTCGTAAGCACCGAAGCCGGTTCCACCCTGAGCAAGCCAACCTCCTACAGTGGAGCTTGGAGCGCTTGATGGGTAGAGTCTCGATGCCAAGCCGGTTTCTCCGAGTTCTTCTTCGAGATCTTTCCAGACGGTACCGGTTTTGACTTTAGCTGTCATTGCATCACGATCGATGCCGACGATGCCTGCCATGCGACGCGTCTCTACAACAATCGCGCCTTCGGCCGGTACTGCCCCGCCGTAGCCGGACGAACCGGCGCCGCGCGGTGTTATAGTTACACCGGCACGTTCAGCAATTTCAATGAGCTTTATGATATCGGTTTCTTCCCCCGGCTGGACGACCGCTCCGGCAATTCCTGTTCCGGTCAGTGGTTTGATCAAGCCCGGCAGTACACCGATGTCGTGTGAGTAAAGCTTCCGCTCTATGCGATCAAAGCTTACCCATGGGCCGAACAGCGATTCTAGCTCGCCGCGCACACCCTCTAATTTATTGCTCATATATTAAAACCTCCCGCTAGCTTACAGGTGTAATAACCGGCTTTCCCCGGCCGTACCTTTACACCGTCCCAGTAAATTATACCTCCCTGGGTATTTTTAATTATATACCTTGCCGTATCGTTTGTGAAGAGAATCCCTCGATATTCTTTGCGGCCCGATGGATTGTTCAACAACCATAAATGCTTTCTTACCTGGTGTTAATGCTTCGCAACATATCCCTCTCGAAACGTAGATACGAGGCGCGCTACTATTATGTGCCAAAATTACCGTCGAGCTATGCGGTGGTACCCTATCTTTAATAAATCTTAACTTGTTGATCAAGTCCTCAAGATTCCTAAAAATGGGCAAAATTGCGGCTGCCAGCGACCCTAACATAAATATCCCGTTAATTATTAGAGTCCAGATTAGCTGCTAAGCACACGACACGTGTATGTAACTACCCTGGTACAAGGCCCAAAATTCTATCTTTTTATCCATCATAAGTATTAAGCTCTGCCCCTAAGGTGCCGAAAAACATAAAGAATAACTACGTGTTTTATATAAGCTGTTCTATCAGGAGGCAAGCAATGAAATTTATTAAATCAAGGAGAATGGGCGATCTATTACTGGGATCGATCATTGCAATGCTCATCCCCTTACTGGTCGTAAGCTACTTTGGATATTCAGGCATTCAGGGGGTGGGGAATGGTGCGGGTTTGCTCCAAGATTCTATGAAAGACATGGGGCTCATTGATAATTATCAATCGCTTCTACACCAGTACCATACAGACCTTTATCGGCTTGTCTATCTAAAAGATGGGAGTAAAGTCGCTGAATGCACGGCCATCAGCAACCAGATAAGCAAGATCGTCGAAGAATTTAAGGTAGCGGCAAAAAATGGCGAGATCGACCCGAAAGTGATAACCGACATTGAGACAACACGGGAAGCATTTCGGGCTGTAGCCAAACCGATTTTCACCGGGTATAAGGACAAGGAATTTGCGACCGCTCAGCTTGCTAAAGCCGATAAGCTTTTTGACCCGTACCTCAATGCGGTCAGGCCGCTGGATGGAGTTATCGCTGACCGGGAAAAACTGGCAAATAAGGAAACCGGCGGCGCCCAATCCGTCTCAGAAAGAAATATAATACTCGCAATCCTCTTTGGGCTGCTTGCGACAGGTGCTCTGGCCGCCTTAACGCAACTGTGGATCATTAAACCGATGCGCGAATCTTTCACGAAAGTTGAGGCTACCTCACAGCGCTTAAGCGGTTCAAGCCAGGAACTCTCGGCTAACGCCGACGCTATGAGTCAGGCAACGGCACAGGTAACCTCGGCTATCAGCCAGGTTGCAACAGGTGCCGCCGAGCAGAGCAAAAACTCGCAGGGCGCCGTCGGTGTTGTCGATTCGATCGCTCGCGCAATCGAGCAGGTTTCTACGAGCACACAAAACCAGGTCACAAGCATAAGCGAGATGGCAAACGGTATTAATAAACTAATCGGCTCAATTGAAGAAGTCACCGCAAGCGCCAACGAGGTAGCAGACGTAGTCGACTCAGCCTCATCTGTCGCAACCAAAGGCAAAGGCGCCGTCGATGACACCGTCTCCGGCATGGAGCGCATCAAAGAGACCGTTCTTAGCTC
>DASXVE010000025.1:300000-410056 GCA_036504445.1 Candidatus Aquicultor sp. | reverse complement strand
AAACCTTGTGTCTGAACGCAACAATTTGAACTTACCTGCTGCACGGTGGACTGCGTGGCACTCACGGCAACGGTGTGTCGAGGTGAGGTAGCCGCCGTGTGGGCCTGACTGGAAGTTACCAGCGAGGTGAGTATTGATGACCGCTTGGCCAGGATACTTACCACCCGCTGCTCCAGTGCCCATTGTGATGCCGTATGCCGTCATTGCTGGCATAAATGGAGCCATCATGGTCTGAACTGCGCTTAAGAACGCTGGGTTGATCGGAAGCTCTGTTGCATCGCCCATCTGTGCGGCTTGCTTGCCGGTCTCAACATAGTCCTGAGCATCGTTGTAGTTGTAACCATCGATACCCATGGTGTACGGGCTGTTCCAGGTGCCGTATACGTGGGTGCTGTCAGCCATAAACGGATTCTCCGTCCCAGCTGCGGTTACGACCTTACCCTGCTCATAGTACCGATAATCCTTTACGCTTAACGGATTTGCAGTATCACTAGCAACTGGGGTATAGGTGTTGGCAACGATGTTACCTTTTGCACCGATAACGAACGTGCTGCTTGGGTCTGAGTTGAGCTCTTGTTTAGCTAGAGCTAAGCTGGACATCGCAAAGAGCATCGCGATAGCCATTAAAATGACTAAGCCTTTTTTCATGTGTTTCACCTCCTTATGAGTGAAATGGTTGTTGGTTATTTGTTTCACTTTAAAAATTCACCTCCTTTCATATGATGTAATATCTATAATCCACAGAAAGGTGAATAACTAACCAGTTATAAGGAGAGGTGAACACCCTGTAGTGCGTTTAAGAGTCTTAGTCTAGGTGTTCCACTATGTAGTTATCAAAGAGCATACGCTTGCATTCGCAAGCTATATATCTATATAGGCGCCGTGTTTTTACCTCACCCGGATAGGTATTGCCTGAGCGAAAAATTTTTGTCGCTTTACAGGACTACTCTTCGCGGGGTGTACCCGGCTTAATCGCCTATATGAGATCTCAAGGTTCAAGCTACATATTATGCTTAAGGCTTAAAGGTATCGTGCTTTGGTAGAAAAAGTGTTAGGTGCACAGTTATTATGGAATAGGGCATTGATAACTATGAAGCGGCGTGATTTGTCAGCATGAAACTGCTTTGATTGGGATATATTACTTTTCTGCTGGGACTCACTAAGCCTGCATGTAAACATAACTTACGTCGTTAAATCCTTACCTTACCAACAGATTCCTTGGTGTCGCGCCACATGCGGTGGATGTTTGCTACACCGTTCACAATCTAAATATACCCATTATTTGGGTAACAGTCAAGCGTTTTCTGGAAAATTGGAAGGATTTCTCTGTTATTTATTATGTAAAGCCGCACTGAGAAGGCGCTGCATAGGCCATATGTGCATACTCCATGCCGGTATATAGCTCTGCAAACAACCGATACCAGTAGTATTGTTAACAGTATAGCAGTACAGAGCGCTATTAGCATACCGAAACAGGGCATAAAAAAGGCGGATCCAAGGATCCGCCTTTTACTCTTCTGCCTTAGCATACGGCTTCGGCTAAGGGTGCCATATGTATGCGTTAGTGCCTTATAGTTACTCTACCCCCGGATCGCTCGGCTCTGCAACCGGCTCCGGCTCTTCGTCCTCTACCTCGACATCATATTTCTCGATGAACTCTTTATAATTGATCATCTTAGGCGGCTTCTTCTTCGGGTTCTCCTCAAGAAGCTCCTTGACCTTCTCGTCCTCAAATGCGAGGGTAAAACGATTTAACATGAGCTTCTCAGTAAACTTCTTCCGTGAGAGCGCCAAGAAAGTAGCAGTTTTCTCCTCGACGTCATGCTTCTCCATAAGCTCCTGGATCTCTTCTTTGGAGTATGGGCGCACCGATGCTATATCGGCGAACTTCAACGCATCTTCCTCATACTCAGAGAACCTATCAAACGCTTCCTGGCTTACATGTATGCGTTTTGCCACCTGGGTAAGGAGCCTGAGCTTCTGATCCTGCACAACGAGTTCCATGAAGTCCTCGTTGGCGATGAACTTCTTACGCCTCAGCAGGAGCATGAGAAGCGGTATGAGCAACAATATCCACCACGGGAAGTTATCAAACGGGCTCTCTTCGCCGGGGATGGTTAACCTGACGACCTGTACGCGGTCGTTAAATTTATCAGCGATGGCAAACATGCGGTTGCCTAGATACGCAATGCCGTCCGGCATATTGAACTGGCCCTCAAGGTTACCAGAGCTGCCACCAAAGGTAGCTACCTGCGTGCCTCTGGTGTTAAACACTTTAATTCCATAGTCGAACGCGTCGACGACGTAGATGCGTTCTTTGTCGTCCATACAGAGACCTGCCGGCAGGTTAAGGCCTTTCTTCGGGTCCATGATACCTTCCGGTGGACGACCGCGCGTCCAAAGCACGTCGCCTTTCTTGTTTAGTGCGGTAAGTCTTGTGTTGTTAGTGTCGGACACAAAGATGTTGCCACGGCTATCGACACCCACTCCATGCGGAAAGTCGAAACCACCGATGGCGCGGCTACGACCGCCCCAGGTATCAAGAATGCGGCCGTCTAAGCTCAATGTGACGAGCGGGCCGAACGTTGATAAGTACACCCTGTCTTTGCCCACTGCCGGCGTTACCGGCGAGAGCAATGTCGTTTCTTTTTGGAACTTGCCTTGCAAGTTATAAATAATAAGACGAAAGCGTTCGCGGTCTGCAACGTAGATGCGGCCACGTTGTGAGTCGATCGCGATACCCAGCGGCCCCATGAGCGAGCCCGGGTTAACGCCTTTTGAGCCAAATTGATAGAGGAAATTACCATTGTTGTCAAATACGACCACTTTACCCCTGGTCGGCAGAGTTACGTAGATATTGCCACTTCCATCAGATGCGACACCGTGCGGTCGCTTTAAGAGCTGGTCCGGTCTGTCGCCCCATCCGTAAATACTAAATAGGTGCGTCATACCTTCGCTCTGAACCTTATCATTGGGGTTGTTGAGTACGTAGAAGTAGAAGTACGCGAGCGCCCCCAGCGTAAGGAGCAATATCAATGTTAAAATTATCAGAGTCCTCGTTCTAACCAACTTACATGCCTCCTAATTACATTCGGGCAAACACTTACTTCTTATTAGGTACGGTCGTGGTTGTCGTCTTTCCGTTAGTTCCAGTAGTTCCAGTAGCGCCTACTTTTTTCATCTGCAATTGCTGAATCGCAATTTGCGCATCTGTATGGTCCGGGATATAGCGCAGCGTCTCGTTAAATTCCTTCATTGCGAGATCGTCTTTACCCAGCCCTACGTATGCTTTACCGAGTTCGTAATGAGCGTCAGCGCCGCCCGCCATCCTAACGAGTGCTTGTTGCAGATACGCAACGGCTTGAGTAAATTGTTTGCGCTTGTTCGCAATGCGGCCGAGTTCGTACAGCGCAAGCTCATTTTTGCCTTCGGTTACCCTCAGCTCGTTCTGATACTCCTTAATGGCCTCTTCTTCTTTGCCTGAATCTTCAAGGACGAGACCGAGTGTGTAGTGGAGCATCGGTGCGGCCGGCTTAAGCTCGATCGCTTTTTTGAAGTGGCTGACCGCGTCACCGGTACGCCCCATGTCGGCTTCAGCTTTTGCCAATCTGAACCATCCATCCGCATCTTTAGGATTCTTGGTCGTTAACGCTTTTGCGACGATGTACGCTTGATCTGCTGGGTTTTGCGGGACACTTTGACTGGAGAAAACTTGCTTTAGCATAATTGCGAGGATTGCGATAATTGCGACCGTCAAGAAGATCGTCACGTAGACCAAAATTTTTCTGAAGTTGCCTTCCATACTATAAATTCCTTTCAGACTTACGGTTTTATATATGGTGACCCTTTTCACAAGGGCGAACTAAAAAAATGACGATTTCGACGCCGATTCAAATGATAGCACACGGGGCTTGCATAGGCAAGGTTGCCATGTTATTCCGTAAGGATTATAACCTGGGAAAACACTAAATACTAGTACAAAAAACACTGTTCGAAGCGCCGTCTATCCGTGCGCTTGCTAAAGCAGCGGCCCTGCTGTAATACGGCGCCTATTATAACACCTGCTCCGGCCTGTAAACATGCATTTAACACTTACATAGATACTATATAATTGCTAACGAAGGATAGAGAGGAGTTTCTATGATATTATGGATATGATTGTACATACCCTCGCATTGTATGGAGGTCCTAATGAAACGCATTGGTCATAGTTTTATAGTGCTGATCATCACAGCTCTTGCGGCGCTGTTAACGGTGTCGGGCTGTGGGTCTTTGAAGCAACTCGGTTCCGGTGGTGATTCGGGCACCAAGAAGGCACGTAGCACGACAACAGTTGCGGTGCAGGATGCAACAAACTATACGAGAGATACGCTAGCGCAACAGAACGGCCAAGACGCGCTGCAGCCAGCCGAGCAACCGCCGCAAACCGCTGTGCCGAACAAGCAGATTTTCGCGGTTATCGAGACAAATAGGGGAAAGATCGTGATACAGCTTTTCCCGCACAAAGCGCCGAAGACTGTTGATAGTGTTGTTAAATTAATTAATTCAGGTTTTTATAACGGTATTAAGTGGCACAGAATTGAACCGGGCTTTGTCGCTCAAACCGGCGATCCACTAAGCAAAAACAACGATCCGAATGACGATGGTTTGGGGAACCCGGGCTACACCATAAAGCTGGAACTCAACGACGTACCGCATCTGCGCGGGACGGTCGGTATGGCGCATAATGCAAAGGATGTCAATTCCGGCGGCAGCCAGTTCTATATCTGTCTCAACGATGAGTCGCAGCTTGATGGTAAATATACCGTAATCGGTAAGGTAACCGAAGGCATGGACGTTGTTGATAAAATTCAGTACTACGATGTAATGAACAAAGTCTATATTATAGAGAAACCGCTAGTCGATACGCGGAAATAGCGCCATTTAAGATAGCGAAGTATTTTAAGAGGCAAGGAGCGGCCGGGTTCAGCCCGGCCTTTTTTATAGCAGAATTTGTTTGACATAAGGCTCGGTGTGCACTAAGATTGAGATAGAATCTCAATCCGAGGGTGAAGTATGAAATCGGAAACGCTTCAGTTTAAGCGATATATCGAATCAAGAGGCCTCTTTTTTACACCGGAGCGTCAGTGCATAGCGGATGAAGTATTCGCGTGGCACAAGCATTTTGATGCCGAAGAACTTCTGCAGTTCTTAAGAGACAAGGGGAGCAAGACATCGAGAGCAACTGTATACCGGTCGCTCGAACTTCTTGTCGAGAGCGGTTTGGTTGAAAAGATCGATCTTGGGGAAGGGCGTGCGGCGTATGAACATACAGCCGGCCACCCGCATCACGACCATCTAATCTGTCTATCGTGCGGGGCGGTTCAGGAGTTTGAGGAGCCGCTCATAGAACAACTCCAGGAGTGGGCGTGCGAAAAGGCGAACTTTAAGCCCACCGCACATAACTTAAGCATTTATGGTTACTGTGAAAAGTGCAGATAAAGAGGCACGAGAGGCAATATTTTTTTGGTATGTGCTGAGACGGAGTCGCAATCTCAAATGATGGTATTTGAGATGAAAACAGGGAGAAACACATGTGTCTTGATCAAATAAAAACCGGCGAGGAAGTCATCATTACCGAAATTCCTGAGGGTACGGCAAAAACCCAGCTTATTAGATTTGGCATCGGAGAAGGAAGTGCGGTAATCTGTCACAGCAAAATTCCTTTTGGACCCGTTGTGCTGCGAAAAAACCGCCAGGAAATCGCGGTAGGACGTGCGCTCGCGCGCACGATTACGGTAAGGAAAAGCAACAATGGAAGATAATATCGAGGTCAAAACCACGCATGGCGGGCACTGTCACAGCGGATCGCTAGCGATCGATGTACCGCACGATTGCCAAAAGATCGTTTTGGTCGGCAACCCGAATGTGGGTAAATCGGTATTCTTCAACTACTTTTCCGGGCTCTACGTTGATGTGTCGAATTATCCTGGGACAACCGTTGAAATCAGCCAGGCGCGCTATGGGGATAACCTTATTATCGATACTCCCGGTATCTACGGTGTCTCTTCGTTTAATGACGAGGAAGCGGTTGCGCGCGACATTATCTTAAGCGCCGATACGGTCATCAATGTTGTCGATGCTGTTCATATTGAGAGAGATCTCTTCCTAACTCTGCAGCTTATCGATATGGGCTTGCCGGTTATCGTCGCACTAAACTTCATGGACGAGGTAGAACAGCATGGCCTGGTGATCGATATAGACTTGTTGTCAGACCTTCTGGGCGTACCGGTCATCCCTACAGTGGCTGTAAAACGGCAAGGCTTAGAAGACGTTGAAACGGCGATCGGGGAAGCGCGGGAAGGCCATCAGAGCCCATCACTTCATAAGAAGCTACATGAGATGCTCTCGCGTGTCGGATCACAGCCGGAGGCGCTTATAGTTCTTGAGGGCGACCCTTACGTTGCGGCTCGACACGGTATTGAGCCGGGGCTCGAGCGCGAAGCGATTTACGTGAGTCGCCGCGAGAGAGTTAACGATATCATCGGGCACGTCGTTCGTGAAACCCGCACGACGGAGACAATTCGTCAGCAGCTTGGGAGGATGGTTCTTAATCCGATAACAGGCCTGCCGATCTTCGTAATTATTCTCTACGGCCTCTATGAACTCGTCGGTGTACTGGTCGCACAGATGATAGTCGGTGTTACCGAGGGCACGATCATGCAGGGCTACTGGGAGCCGTTTATTACAAGCGTGGTGAATCCATTGACGTCACAAAGTGGAGTGCTCGGTAAAATTCTCATCGGGGAGTTCGGCCTTTTGACGATGACTCCTACCTACTTGCTCGGGTTATTATTGCCGCTGGTTCTTGGGTTTTATCTGGCGCTGGCGTTGATGGAAGATTCAGGGTACTTACCGAGGTTGGCGACGCTCGTCGATAGGGCGCTCAACGGCATCGGGTTAAACGGTCGTGCGGTTGTGCCGCTTATCCTCGGATTCGGTTGCGTCACTATGGCGACTATAACGACGCGCCTCTTAGGAACAGAGCGAGAAAAGACAATTGCTACCGCTATCCTGCAATGGGCGATCCCGTGTTCCGCGCAGCTCGGTGTCATCACGGTGCTGTTGGCGGCGCTTGGCCCCGGCTATATTGCACTCTATATGGGTGCGATTTTCATAATTCTGGTTGCAATCGGCACGATACTTTCACGGAGTCTTCCCGGCGAAACATCACCGCTGCTTATCGATTTGCCACCGCTTCGCTTGCCGAGACTGGATAACGTGGTCAAAAAAGCGGTTTTGCGCTCTTATGCCTTTATGAAAGAAGCCACGCCCTGGTTTTTTGCCGGCGCGCTTATAGTCTCAGTCATGCAGGTTTCAGGATTCTTAAAAATTTGGGAAACGCTATGGGCACCCATAACAACCGGTTGGCTAGAATTGCCGCGGGAGACGGCAACCGCCTTCGTTATGGGTCTCGTTCGCAGGGATTTCGGGGCTGCCGGGCTGTATACAATGCGTTTAAGTGCGGTGCAGACCGTGGTTGCGCTGGTTACCATTACGCTTTTTGTACCGTGTATCGCGTCGCTGATGATTCTCTTTAAGGAGCGCGGTGCCAAACAGGCGGTTCCTATCTGGTTCGGGAGCTGGGTGCTTGCGTTTGGTTTAGGCGGCGCGCTTGCCCAGGTTCTAGCGAGGCTGATGTAAATGAAATGCGACAGTAAAAAGAACGAGCTGCGCGCATGTGAAACATGCGGCTTTACCACTAATAATATATTTATAACCATGTGTCCTCGATGTGCACGAAGCCTGCCTGCGGCGAAGCTCTGCAGCGGCGGATGTGCGGGTTGCAAGCTCACACGATGAATAAGACGGCCCCCCAGTAAGCGGTAACCGTCATATAAATACCGGTGCTTGCCCTTTGACCACTTCTCCTGGTGTTCATGGTATAGGATTGGTATAGTAGTGCTAAATATTTCTATAGAAAAAGACGATACTTTTCCTTAAGGCAGATATTACGGAAACCAGTGGGGGTACATACTATGAAAGGCAAAAACTCGCTTCGCATCGCTGTAATTGGCACTGGTAGTGATGCCGTCAAGCTCGCATCAACACTTAATGTGTGCTCATCAAGCACCATCGTTGGTTTATGCGACCCCCAGCGCAATGGAGTAGAATCCGAGTGCGTCCGGGACCTTAACGTGCCTGTATTTGATCGAATCGAGCAGCTGCCATCAATAGGTGATGTGGATGTTATCGTTGATCTTACCGAAGTCGCCGCCGGCATTTCCGGTATCCCGGGGCTGGAGAACGTCACCGTGATTCGAGATGCTTGCGCGGATACAATCAGGGCGCTTGCGGATGATTTAGCCAGCGCCGCGGCGAATACGATCGACATCGCATCGGTCGGCCGCGAATTCTCAACGCATAAGAAAAGCGCGGACATTTACCATGCCATCGTTGATAGTGCACTTGCGGTGACCCATTGCGCCGCCGGTAGCCTCATTATATTCAACGAACGGACCGAAACATGCAGGCTTGCAGAGGCGATCGGCTATTCGAAGGAAATCGAAGAGACTGTCTGGGAGCTTCAACCGGGCGGGATCACCGAACAGCTACTAGATAATGATGCGCCGCTACATATCCTTGATATCAATGACGAGCCGCTCTTTGATAACCCCGTAATGAACGAGGGAACGATATCGGTTTTAGCGGCGACTTTGCGTGAGGGCGGTGAAGTGATCGGGCTTCTCTTTGTCGGCGATTTTAAACCGCGTCATTTTACTGTGGCAGAGATCGACCGCTTCACTGTATTTTCCAGCCAAGCTACGCTTGCGCTTCAAAAAGCGCTTCTTATCGAGAAGAATGAAGAACTTTCCATAACCGATCCACTGACAGGTCTATTTAATATCAAGCACTTCTTCTCGGCACTCGAGTTAGAGGTAAACAGGGCGCAGCGGTACGGCGGTTATTTCGCCGTAGTTCTGATGGACATCGACAATCTCAACAGTATCAACGATTGGTTCGGTCACGTAGAAGGGGATAGGGCGATCAAAAGGGTGGCTACCACTATTACCGCATGTTCGCGTCTGACCGATTACAAAGCGCGGTACGGCGGCGATGAGTTTGTCTTGATCTTGCCAAGCACCAGTTGCACGCAGGCATCCGTTTTGGCCAACCGGATTCGTCGTGCCGTTAACGATTCCATTATCGAAAAAGACGACAAGGAAATGCAGCTTTCCGTCAGCATTGGCATTGCCGAGTTTCCAAGCCTCGGCGAAAACGTAGATGAACTCATGAACGCGGTTAGCACAGCCCTTTACGTCAGCAAGCAGCGCGGTAAAAACTTAGTGTGTTGCTATGAAGAGACCTGTGGATAAGCGCTAATTACTCCGCATTTTTAACAAGAATTCAGGGTCAAGTTGCTGGACTTTCTGGAAATACCGGCTAGCAGTTTTGCTATCGCCGTGTTTTTGCGCGTATGTTGCGAGCGAGTAATAAAGATTCGGATCGGCTTGACCCATATCGGCGATCTTCCGCGCCAATTCTTCCGCGCGTTTCTGATTGTCTCTCAGTAGCGCTATATCAAAGAGTTTACGTTTGACCAGAGTTTGCCCCGGCCAGATATTTTCCACTTGATTGTAATAACGCTCGGCATCCGAGAGCGCCATATCATCACTCGTAAGCCGGTAGGCAAGCAAATTGGTTTCGCCAACATAATAGAGCAGCTCAAAATTTCGGGCGTTATAGGCGAGACCTTGCTGGGCAATAAGAGCAGCCCGGCGTGCAAAAATACTATTTTGTGTGTACGACGCATAATCAAGGTAGAATTCGGTAGCGTCCTTCTCGTACTGTGCCTGATAAGGGAAAAGCTTGATTGCCATTTCGAACTTCTTCGACGCGTCATCTATAGCGCCTGTGTGGGCAAGCCGTTGGCCTTTATAAGAATCAAGGTCGGCGGCAACCGGCAAAATGGAGATTGCCGCCAGCGCGAAACTCGCAAGCAATACAACCGGAATAACAACCTGAGCTTTGACCCATTTTGGGATCGGTATGGCCAGTTTCTTGAGCGTATTGTGCGGCGCGCTCAAGTTGATCGATATTGCGAGTAGCGACCATACGAGCGGCGCAATAAATAGAGCGGATATGCCCGTTTGTGCCTGTACGATATACCCTATAAGCGCCGCAGAGATTCCCATGAGATATGGTTTCTGTTTCGAGGCGCCTCGTTTTATTGCTATCCAAAGGGCAACCGCAAATAACCAGATGTATAAGAAGAGGCCTGGTAAGCCGGCATCAACGGCAATTTGTAAGAACTCATTATGGGCTCTATCCGCCATGCCGTTTGGGTCAAGCATCACATGGCGAGCTGTTTTGTATGTTGGGAACCAGTACCCGATTTGCTCTGGCCCGTAGCCGAGGACCGGTCGGTCGGCGATCATCCTGGTGGCCGCTTTCCACGTCTCTATTCGGGTTGCCGCGGAGCCTTCGGTGACGACAAACGTTGATGTCAGCCGCTGGCTGAAGTGGTTGGCTGGGGTTAACACAAGCGAGATTATAAACGCTAGGGCGATGACGCCAATAACACCAATGATAAGGGTTTTATTTTTTGTCTCTACGTTTTTTTGCCGTTTGCGGCGTTGCTTGGTGCTTCTAAAGTTTTGAATCGCACGGATTGCAAACGCACCTGCAAGCGCTGCGACAACGCCAAGCCAAGCACCGCGTGATTCGGTATAAATGAGGTTGATGGTACCGAGAAGCACCAGGGCCCCGGCAAATACTTTCCATTTCTCTTGTTCGACATTGCGGATAAATGAGATAAGCAAGGGAAGCATTATTACGAGGTACGAACCCAGCAGAATCGGATTGCCCAGGCTGGAGTGGACACGCGACTCAAATCTTACTACCGAAGGGAAATCGATACCGATAGCCTGGGCCGTGCCGTACAACACAACCGGTGCCATGCCAATGGCCAGCACCGAGACAAGTTTCTCAAAATGCTGCTTAGTGCGTACCGATTGCACGGCGAAAAAATACAGGGCGCCGTAGCATAACAGCGAGAGTAAGCCCTCATATCTTCTGTATTTGCCAAGTATGCTTAGGACAGGGGCGCCTGAAAATAGCACGGCTAAAAATGTCACAAGAAGGAAGAGAACAACCGGGAGATCTAGCGGTGACCGGTAAATCACAAATTCACCTGCTCGAAACGCTTGTATGACGTATAAAGAGAACAAGGTAAGGGTGGCAACATACAGGAACGTAGCCTTTGGAAGCGCATACGTGTCCGCCATGTAGGGAAACATGATGACCGGCAGCAGCGCCAGAGTTATTGCAAGCGGTAGCAATAGTGGGTTGGAAACCGATTCTCGTCGCCCGGCGTTTCTTGCATTTTTACTCATGTATTATTGCTATTCACCCCTAAGGTCAATTCAAAGTATAAGTTAGAAGCCGGTTTGCCAGCCGCCGTGCATCTGGTCATCACCCGTGCTACCCTTCGGATAGACGGCCTTTGCATCGTCATGACATCTTGCGCAGAAGGTTGTAGCGTGGCAGTTACAGGATATGCCGTTAATCCTAGCTTCAGATTGGTGCTGGTAATACCAGATTTCAGGTGCGGGGTGGATTTCGCCTTGGGCGTCATGACACCCGCACATTCTTCTTTGGCTCATTTTGCTATTCCAGTGACATTTGAAGCAAAGCTCGCCTTTGGTTTCTGCAGCGCGCATCGCATGTTTCTTCCGAAATTCGGCCGAGTGCGGAAGTTCAAGCCCATGGCAGCGAACACAGCTTGCTGTTGTTGCTTGCTTATGGCAACCCGTACAAGTTACACCCAGACCTTTTTGTTTCGGCCAGTCATCGAGTGTGCGTCCGGGCTTATAGGCAATATCTTGTTGATGACAAGTAGAGCATTTTGAGCTTGCGGTCTTGCTGGTATTAGTATGGCAGCCGACGCAGATGTTCATGGCAAAGGTATCGCCGGTTTCTGTTTTATGCGCAACTTGCGCATGGCAGCTCGTACAGGCTAGTCCTCCTGTAATTAGATCCTTGTGACGTACACGAATTTCACGCTCGTCGACAACGATGCGGTTGAAAATATCGTCATGACATCGCAGGCAAGAGCTGTTTGTTACCGCTCCTTGCACCGGAGGGTTGGCATCTATGAAATGCGTAAGCATATTGCTCACTCCGTTTGTGGTGCCCAAAGCATAACCAATAAGTCCAGGCTCATAATGACAGCTGAGACAGCCGACAGTCTTGTGAGAGGAGGTCTCCCACTCCGATACGCTTTTCTGGGTTTCGTGGCAGCGCGCGCATAAACTAGGTTGCGCTGTGCCGACCGTAAGCAAAATGAGAATGATGCCCAAGATACTACAGGTTGTTACGGTTCGACGCGTGATCTCTTCTTTCGACAGCTTCCTGCGCACTCGTTTCGCTGCCCTACGTATGGCATACTGTCTCTTTATTGATAGGAAAACCATAACAAGCAGCGCAACAACTAACAGGCTTAAAATTATTGCAGCGATGATGGTGACAACTTCGCGCGAGTAGCGTCGTGGATTAGAAAAATAAGTTTTAGTATTTTCGAGGGCGGTAGCCAACAGTTTCTTGTTGCGACGCCAATTAGTTAAATCGCCAAACAAGCGCGAAAAGAGCGAATCGTCAGACACCGCAGCGATATATGTAACATATAGATTTGTCGCTAGAAGCTGTAACTGACCCATTAACATTTACGTAATCAACCGCAACCTTTCATGCCTATAGTCCACTCGATCCAATGCCGCCGTATCCTTTAAAGTCTTTAGGCGCAAATCTGCTTCCAGGAGTATTTGGATGAGCTGCACTGAAGTGGCACGTTACACAATCTTGCTGATTGTGACAGCGCCAGCAGAGTTCGTAGCCGTGGTCTTTAACGACAAACTCGTGTTTTTGCAGAAAATTTGCGGGATGCGGCATATCGAGACGGTGACAATCCGTGCACAGACTCTTTCTGTGACACTGATAGCAACCATCTACATTGACCTTTGCGGCCTGCCCATGCAAATACGACCAGGGCTCGGTATGCGGTACTTCACTTTTATGGCAACTCATACAGAATTTTGTATCATGGCATGTTTGGCAGGTTTTGGGATCGCCCATGCCGTGTGCGGTTTGCCAATCCGGACCGTGTGTTACCTTCCACGGCCCTTTATTATAAAGTTCTTCCGCCTGTGTTTTCTGCGGATGGCACTTCTCGCAAGCAACATCACCTTGGTTGAAGTTATGACAGCTGGCACAGCTGTCCATATCGGGGTAGTTGCGCACGCGGTTTGACATCTCATGTGCAACACTCGCGTGGCAAGAAGTGCATTTATATATTGCGACCTCTTTATGGCTCATGCGGATGCCTTTGCTGATAATTGTATCTTGGATTTCCCGGTCATGGCATTTCAAACAGTTCTGGTCTTTTACCTGGGCGACGATCGGGTCCTGATATGCGTTAAACAGCCAGGAAGTGAAGTTTTGTGTCGTTTTAAGCTCAAGTTGCACCAATGCTAAGTATCCGGGGTCTTGGTGACAGGAAAGACACGAGATATTACGGTGCGGAGATGTTTTCCATGTTGCCGTTTCTTGTCGGGTCGCATGGCATGCAGTGCAAGGGGTGCCCCGTTCAGCAAAGAATTGGATTGAAATACCTGCAAACAAAAAAAACGAGATTGCAAGAACGATTATTGCTGTGACCTGGCCCCTGATATCTGAAAAAAAATGGCTTTTGGTTTTCGCTCTAACCATTTAAACCCTTAATATATTTATTCCAAGCCAATTATGATGCATGTTAGGCTGAACCTCAAGCTTGGCGTTCTTGATATGCTATCGCATCGCATTGTTAATTGGTTGGTCCTACTGGTTTTTGCCGATGTTGTTGAGGGCGTCTTTAACATCCTGCTGGTTAGGATTCTTTTGCAACAGATCTTGGTATATAAGTTTAGCGCGCCCGACTTTACCTGTCTTTTCATAAGCCTGGGCCAGGCGGAATTTGACGTCCGAATCGTTAGGATCGATTTGAAGAATTGTATTTGCTTGCTCTATTGCATCCGTATAGGCTTCCAAAAGCATGCGTAGACCAAGCAAACCTCTTCTTGGATTGATATCATACGGTGCCTTGTTCATTGCGGAGCTGTAAAAGCTCTCCGCTTGCCCTATCATCGCCTCGTCTTTTACCATCGATGCATATAACCGATATATGCTGGCCGCTGCGAGCATCAGTGTGGCGTCCTCATGATTATAGCGCAAGCCTTCGTCCGCTAGTACTAATGCTTTGTCCATAATGGCCGGATTGTTGAGCGTATTGCCTTGAGCCATAAGGACGGCAGAGAGGTCTGCACGATATTGCCCTCGGTATGGGTTCAGATTGATCGCATTTGTAAATGATGCGATTGTTCGGTCCGTATGCCCATAGTAGCGGCTGAGCACACCATCATAATAGTAAGAATCGGCGATTACCGGTCGTGCAGCTAAGACAATGAGCGCTGATGCTACCAGGAAGGTAACCGCGATAGCTTCCACATAACGTTTAAACGGCCACGTTACGAGAACACGCTCCGGCGCATCATATGCAGCGATGCCTACGACGGCCCCAGCCATTATCCATACCATTGGAGTAATGCCGATAATATCAATTCCGCTAAAACCCTGTATGATATACGCTGCAAACGCGCCTGAGATGCCGAGCACATAGCCGCGTGAACCATTCCGGCGTTTTAGCGCACGTGCAAGGGAAATGATAATGATGGCAAAGATCCATAGGTATACGATTAGGTTAACAGCGCCACCATTCACTGCCGCCTGTAAAAATATATTATGCGCCCTATCGGGTACCGTATTCGGCTCAAGTTGCGCTTGCTTTAATGACATGAACGCGCCCGACCAAAGCTGCATCTGATCGGGACCATAACCTCCGAGCGGGCGGATTGAAATCATATTAACCGCCAACTTCCAGTTTTCTAGCCGGCTTACTGCCGAGCCCTGCGATAAATCTGCCGAAGTTACCAACCTATCCTTGATTGAAGCCAGCTGATTCTGAGCAATATTTGGACCGGCGAGCGATAACACAAGCAGCATAAAAGCAATACCGAAAACGAGCATTGCAAATGCTGTGCCGGCCGCTTTGGCCAACTGATCGCGCCGTAGTATGGTAATAACGATTATGCCAATAATTGCTGCGGCCCAAGCGCCTCGTGTTCCAGAGATGGCTAGACCTGTTATCCCGAGAACCATCAACGTGCCTATAACTGATTTTGGCATAAACGGAAGGTTCTCGTCATCGATGAGGTAATTGAAAAGAATCGGCAGCATAATTGCCAGATAGCCACCAAAGAAAACGGGGTTACCCAAGGTTGAGGTAACCCGGGTTCCGAAAGCGGCTAGCGTTTTTTCGCTCAGCACCGAGTTTACGATGTCAAAGCCCAGACTTTGCAGGACCCCGTAAATACTAATTACTCCAAATGCTATAAAAGAATATGAAACCGTACGGTTAAACCATTGTTTTTCAGATAGATACTGGGTTGCAAAAAAGCTCAATAGCACGAGGCTGTAGATGGTTGGAAGATTTTCGTAACGCGTATATTGGCCGACGATGCTCATAAGCGGCACCGGTGCGACGATTGTCGCAATAGTTGCCATAACGGCAAATGCAAATAACGGCTTGTTAAGAGGGCTTCTCTTAACAACAAACTTACCAGCCAACAACGATCGACTGATATAACTTGCCCCCGCAATCAACGCAAGCGCATACAGAAGCGTTGCTTTTGGCAGATCGTAAGCATCGACATTTACAGGGGACATCAGGAGAGGTAAGAGTGCGACTGCTGTGATCAATGTCCAGCGGATCACATTGTCAAATAATACTACCGGTTGAGTTGCTTTTTCGTTCACCATATCACGCCTATACAAATCCGTGGCCATAAGTTTGCTGGATCCAAGTTATGATTGCTTATATAAAGGCCAAACTATTCATTGCTCCTTTATTTTTAGCAGATTGTGAACGCGGTGTCAAAGTAAAAGTCCTCTTGTTGCGCAAACCTAAGGTATAGCTGAAGAGGGAAAACTGCGTTTATTGGTAAAAAAAACCAGCCACAAAGCTATTCCTGACAGCCGAAACTTTGGGAGGTTTCGATTTAAAAGCTTGTGGCTGGTGTGCCCCCGTAAATTTTGTAATTAACTTACGTACAAAATCGTTAGTTAATATCTTAACAAAATAGTAAGCCAAGCGATAGTAATTGTCAATAAATTAGCGTTATTAATTTGTTTACATTTTTTATTGCCGCAACCAACTCGTATAAACTCGAATATAGCGCAGCTCAGCGAGGTTATCATGTTTAGAAGCGCACCTATTGCTGATAGATTCTATCGGTGATAACATAAAATTATCTAAATATTGTGAAATTAACTACAAATGAGGTGTAGCTCTATGGATATCTCGTCAAATACGAAACCAACACCGGCGGCCGTACTAAACCGCTTAGCCTTATACCATTGCCTTCTAACCGAATGGCTGGTGGCAGGGAAGAAGGGTACCATAACTTCGAAGGAAATAGCCGGAGCACTGGGGCTGAATGAAGTAACGGTACGCAACGATCTCTCGTTTATCGATAATAAGCCGAGCAAGCGGGGTGTCGGTTACAGCATCGAGGGGCTACGACATATCCTAAGCGACTTCTTGTCGCTGCCCACACTTGCGCCGATTGCTTTTATAGGGTCGGCAAAGGCAATCAACGCGCTATTCAGCTTTTTCCTTGTCGAAAAGTACGGCTTTGTGTCGACCGCGTTTTTCTCGGAAGATCCAAATGACCGTGGCGTTGTGGTTAACGGTAAGGAAGTCCGGCCCATTGAAGGTATCTCGCCGGAGCTTAAGTCATTGGGCATAAAGGTTGCGGTAGTGGCGACTCACCCAAGCTGGGTCCAGCATAGCATTAACTTATTGGCTGAAGCAGGGGTAAAAGGTGTCCTGGTACTTACCCCGTCTGTGGTGATTAGCGCACCAGAGGGGACGCAAGTTACCCAGATCAGAATCCCGTGCGACATAAAATCGCTCTTTCACCGTGTAGGTATGATGGAAAAAGAAATACAAGGGTAGCGACAATATAGCAATCAAAATAATAGATTGTAGATCATCAGCAATGCAGTGATGCGCTAATGGAGCTGGAGAACCTGTAATAAGGGGTTCTCCAGCTTATTTTTAAGCACTCGATATCGCTTGTGGGTTTTACCGACCGTGCTCTTGACAAAAAGGGGCACAGGTAGTAGCTTTATATCGAACACACGTTCGATATAAAGGAGCGTACGGTGCTTGACGTACATGAAGTAATCGAGGTGTCGGCCATCTTTGCTCGTGGTCGACTTAAGCCGGTCTCATTCGCATGGAAACGCAGGTACTACAAGATAGATGAAATTACCGGCGTTTACCGGTATCTAACCGGATCGGCAAAGTGCTATGGCTATACGGTGCGCTGTGACGTCGACTTTTATGAGCTCTCACTTAATATCGGAGATATGATATGGCGCATCGAGAAGGTGCATGGGAAGGGGTAGGTATGGAGCGCACGATTATTCATGTGGATATGGATGCCTACTTTGCCTCAATCGAACAGCGCGATGCTCCCATCTACCGTGGCAAGCCGCTTGTCGTATGCCATTCGGACGATCTCTCGTCATACCGGGGCGTTGTTGCGGCGTCATCGTATGAGGCTAGAGAATTTGGTGTTAAGTCGGGTATGTCTGTGCTTGAAGCCAAGTTGCGCTTACCAAACGCAGCCTACATCTCGGGCAATTACGATAAATACCTCTACAATACCCGGCGGCTCATTAATATCTGCGAGGGGTACTCGGATGCGCTGGAAGTCTACTCCATTGATGAGGCATTCTTAGATATTACGCAAACCGCTCGCTTCTTCGGCTCGGCGCGCGATATCGCCATGCGGCTGCAAAACGACATACATCACAAGCTGCGTCTTAGCTGCTCTGTCGGCGTTGCTCCAAACAAGCTTATGGCAAAGATGGCATCCGAGCTTAGAAAGCCCGGTGGGCTAACGGTGATCAGACCGGACGATCTGCCCGAGCTTCTCGCCCCGATGCCGGTCGACAGTATCCCCGGTGTCGGCAGGTGCATGCGCAAGCACCTCAATGCGACCGGTGTTATAACTATAGGCCATCTGGCGGATTTACCGGTTAAGCTGCTGCGAACAAAATTCGGTATTATCGGTGAAATCTTGCACCGGGCGGCTCATGGCATTGATGATAGCCCGGTAGTCCCGACGTATAAGGGGATGGAGGTAAAGTCTTTCGGTCAGAGCATGTCGCTCGGTAGCGGCAGCACAGAAGTCGAATATCTATGCGATGTCTTGCTCGGGCTTTGTGATGGTGCCACGAGGCGTATGCGAAAAGATGGCTACGTTGGCAAAACGGTCACTCTATATATGTGTTTTGGGCGTCTCTTTGGCGCAAGCCGCCGGATAAGTTTAGGGGAGCATACCAATCTGCCCGGCAGGGTGTATAGTGCGGCGCGCAATTTGCTTATAGAACTCTTCAAGGAACACACGCTCCTTGAGATGTACCCGGTTACCAAGGTCGGTATGAGTGCAACCAATCTCATCAGAGAAGATGCGGGCTGGCAGGAATCAATATTTGATGTTTTAAACGGCAGAGAATCGAATCTTGTAGCAACGATTGACGCATTGAAAAATAAGTATGGGGATAAAGCGGTAACGCGATGCGCGCTTCTCGGGCTTCGGGGAAAGTACCGTGGCGTTGCGCGCTCTGAAATAGGGATATTTTAGCGTGATTCGTAACGCAGGATATCCCAGCCGCTGAGATCGGTAATATACACGCTTGCCTTGTAGAGGCTGGTTTGCTCGTTGCCGAAGCCCCAGCGGATTATAATTACCAGGCAATTTTTGTTTTTGTACTGCGCCTTTTCAATATAGACCGGCAAGGCGTCGCGCTTTGTCTGGTCGAGAAGTGCATTGATCGGCGCCCTAACGAGCGTGCCTTCGCCCCCCTGGCGGCTGATTTCGTTGAGCATTGCATTGACCATTGCCGCACGCTTGGTACGGGCATCCTTAACGGTATAGATACCCTCGGTCTGCTTCTGAATATCTATGAGCAGCTTGCTGGCTGATGCGTCACTGTAATTATTCTTTGTAGCTTTAACGATCGGCAACTGCTTTGCCATAGCGGTTTGCTTGCTTGTAAACGGCGGTTGAACTGCCGTTGCATCTTGTGACCCACTTGGTGACGCCTGTTTAGCGTTGCTTTGCACGCTTTCTTCTGAGCTTTTAGCGCTGAGGGTTGCAGCACTACCACCTACGGTGGCGTTTTCTTGATCCTTCGTTGCATTTACCGAATTAATATCATGCTTCTGTGCACTTTCCGGCTGAAGTTGCCTACTGCCGTACGTCGTCGTGTCTTTCAAGCTTTGTGTCGCAACAGGAGCGTTTGGAGTATTAGTAAGTTGTGATAACAGAACGACGAGGGCAATGGCCGCCACTGCACCAACACCGACGAGATACCGAAGCGGCGGCAGTATTGAACCGCGCTTCTGGTGGCGTCGCGCTGCGTGGTGTTCGGCCCGGCCCACTCTTTGCCCACCTTGCTCATCCTCTATAGTTCGAAGCGCACGCCTAACATCGGTTGGCACATCGAGCTCATCGAGACCCTGCACCAAGGATACCGCGGCCTTCAGGGTTGCAAGCTCATGTCGGCAGCTCGTACACGCCGCAAGGTGCGTTTCTACCTCACGGGATTCGCCGCCCGATAGCTCATTATCAATATACGCGCTGAGTAGTTTTTTTACCTCGTTACAATTCATAGTATCTCATCCATCTAATTAGACGTTCATTCTTGCGTAATGTTTCCATGTGGCGCAAGCTTTTCAGCCAATTTGCACCGTGCGCGCGCCAGCCGCGACTTTACGGTTCCGACCGGAACACCTAAAATATCGGCAATTTCCTGGTAATTGTAGCTCTGCAAATCATGCAGGATGACGACGAGGCGTTGGTCTTCGGGCAGACAGAAGATTGCCGCTTGCACGAGCTGCTGAACCTCTTTTTGCTCGGCAACCTGACTCGGCCCCATACCGCCATCCGGCAGCATAACCTCTTCGATTGTGATGCTTTGCGTACGGCGTGCTTCTTTCCTCAACCAGTCGTTGCCGCAATTTACGGCAAGACGGTAAAACCAGGTAAAGAAAGCCGCATCACCGCGATATTGGCTGATTTTTCGATGCAGGGTTAGAAAGATTTCTTGTGTGAGGTCGGCAGCATCTGCACTGTTTGCAGTCGTGCGATATGCTAAATTGTAGATGCTGCGCTCATAACGCTCGACGAGATCGGTAAAGGAGCTGGTATCACCGGAAGCGTATCGTCGAACAAGTGCCCTATCAATATCGCGATTCGTATCTACCATTTCTTCTTCCACGGTAAAAGATATATCCGCCAACCAGCATAGCACAGATTAATATCACTAAACAGCTATATGCTATGGGGGAATCACCATATGCAACGGACCGTCTAATTGGCATTGATCGGTTTCCTGACGCCCTTTGCTATTCTGGCCGGCCTTGGCTTTGTCGTGTACCGCATGGCGCTTCGCATAAAACCCAAGATGACGCGAGATAACGTCTAAGCAGCCAATAGTTCGATAAAAAAGCCGGGCTTAAGCCTGACCTTTTTATATACTTATTGATACCTGTGCCGCAAGCGCGACCCCGGCACATACGTTTTAGAGGTGTGTGATCAAATCGTTGGCTTGCTTCTTGATCTCCCAGCGAATTCGCCCGAGCGTTGCCCATTGCGACGCGACGACCACGAGCGCTACATCGTGAACTACCGGCGAGATAATAACCGGCCCGGCATCGTACTCGAGCATGGCGATATCGAGCACGCCTTTACCGAGCTCATCGCCAATTTTTCCAAACACGGCAAAACCCGTCGCGGCTACTGCACTTACCATATCAAACTCGAATTCTATGTTTGATGCATAATCGACGGTAAAGCCGTCACGCGTAATGAGCATTGCGGCAATGACCCCATCCAAATCAAGGAAGCGGTGTAAGATTTGCTGAAGCGGCATAATGTTGGCGGGCTCGTCTTTATTGAGAAGTTTGTCGACCTCTTCTTTTGTTACCAGCTGTTCATCGATATCAACTACTGGCAGCGCTTCTTCGTCCGCATTCGCTCGGGTGTCGTCAAACATTACGGTTTCTTGCAGCGCCTCATCGTCGGGAGTCTCCTGCAGGGCGACCTCCTCGACCTCTTGGGATTCCTTGATCTTCTCCGCAAGCGCCTCGATAATGTTTTTTCTGAGCTCGGCGTCGCTGGGTGCTTGCTGCGGATTATCGGTCGCATGTGCGCCCGGTTCATTAGAGTCCGGTGTGTTGTCGGGCCCGGCACCCTTTAAAAAGACGGAAATCAATTCGGCAAAATCTCGCTCGTCCAAGGCGGACCTCCTATACTTGTTGGGTAAATAAATTTGCCATTTCCTCTAGTTTACTGGCAATTATTAGGATTGCCAAGAGAGAAGGAGCATAGATAGGTTAAGCTAATGCAGTTTCACCTTTAAGCAGCTTGTGTAGCTCGTCTAAAAGACTCGTATCTTCTTCGCTCAATTCCGCAAGCGTTCTGAGAATTGTTTCGCGCTCCGTATCCGGTTCGTAGGCATAGATTGAGGAGCTATCACCATTCTCACAAACCTTCTTCAAAACGCCGTTCTCGGCGAGCTGTTCGGCTTCCTGAAATACCTGTTCTGAACGCCGGCCGATAATGTTTGAGAGGCCGCGCGCCGTATGTATTGAAAATGGGTTTGCCTGATAGAAGTGGATCAGATCCCATTTGATCGGCGAATCCAGCACGTCGATAATGAGCGCCCTTGTATCATCATTTAGATTTTTTACGAGTTTAGCCAGTTTCCTGTTCATCAATAATCCACCGCTATTAATTCTGTTTGTTGTACAGTTCCTCGAATAGACGATATTGTCTAACTAGCCCGATAAGTACAAGTATGAGAAACGCCAGTTCACCCAATACTTGAATATTTTTCAGTACCAATACTATCGGCTTCCAAACTTGCATATTAAATACGAGCCGCTGCGCGAGCATATCAAAGTTAAATGTCGTTGACAAAACCGGTTTATCAACACTATATCGCTCCAAAAAGTTGTGTACGATCAAAACGACAAACGATACGGCGTAGACCGGTACGCTCGGCAACAACCATCGCCAGCTCTCCGCGAGGTCTCCCTCGACTAAAAGCCAGGTTTTTCGTGCGACGGCAGCAGTCGCAATACCAATAACCGCTATAATCAATGCAATTACATCTACTGATGATAACATCTAGGTCCCTCGCTTACAGAGCCCTTTCAAAATTTGGTAGTATCGGAGCAAACCCAGGAATGCAACTGCTACAAAGATAAAGTGGGCAATGTTTGCAAGTAGCGCCATATCAAAGCCGCCGAGTACGGGCAGCCCAAGCTCACTTATAGCCGTAAAGAGCATAGCCAGCGCCAGTATTAGAAAAGCGACGAATGAGTATTTCCAACTCGCCGCAAGATTGCTTGCTACTTTTCGCAAAATACCAAACGACACGGCCGCCGCGGCCGCCGCCAGCAAGAAATTAATCAACTCTACAAACGCCACAAAATACATGTTGTTTACCTTGCATTACCTCTTTTTACGGATTAGCCCTTCTTCAAGAAGTGTCCTCCCGCTTACCGCGCGGGACGGAAATCCCGTCAAAATGCCCTGGTGGCCGGCAAATTTTGTTTCAATATTAATACCACCCTTTGCTATCTCATACTGCCTGATATCTTTAGCATGTTTACTACCGCGTGCCTTAAGGATAGTAAGCGCCGTATCAAGCTCGCTCTCGATCTCGACATAGCGCAGGATGACGATATTATCAACAACAAAACCGATACTTGATTCGAGTGAGCTTGCATGCCCAAAGAGAAGCGGCATCTCACTCGTCAGGATCGTTGTTAACCCCAAGCGTTTTAAGCCGTTGACAAGGCTGTTAAATACTTGACGCAATTCTTGCTGGTCGTTCGTGAGCTGTTCCATTAATGTTACCGAATCGATAACTATGCGTTTGGCATCGGTGTCGGCAACAATACGGTCGATAAAACCGCTTTCTTTCTCAAGCTCGCTTTTTAGTACGGCAGGCGAAGTAAAGATAACCTTGATTTTACCTTCCGCCTCGTACTTCTTAAGATCCCAGCCAAGGTTGTGCATGTCACGGTAGATAGTCTCAGGAAATTCTTCGAATGTGACAAAAATGCCCGGCTCATTAAACTGCACGGCGCCATTATAGATGAACTGCGCGCCGAAGGTCGTTTTTCCAGTGCCGGGCGGGCCGGCGATGACGGTTGAGCTGCGCTCGTAAAGACCACCGTCGAGCAGCACGTCTAGTCCTGGAATTCCACTTGATATCTTTCTCACTCTAGCCCCCATCTCCAATGCATTGAGATGCAACTTCTGTCGATACCAGTCAGCTTTCCGGGCCGCATGAGTATCTGCGTGCAGCATCGTACGGTACAATAAAAACTATACCTGGTATAAACAGGGATATCATATAGTGTACATGATACAACGCACAAGAGCAAAGTGTATCTCTCGCGCTAAAGTGCATTGCGTACATGTAAAGCGATGCAAATTGCAGACCGGGGCCGGGTTGTATAAATGCAGTAGCGGGTAGGCAAAAAAAGCGCCAGCAAAAGCCGGCGCCGCTGTTATTATCTTCTACTTCAATTAATCTTCGTCAACCTCGATAGCTTCCATCGGGCACTCTTCGGCACAGGAGCCGCACGCCGAGCAATCGTCCTCGTTAACAGCTTTCGCAATGTCATTGACGAGCTCAAGTACGCCGTTCGGGCAACTATCCACACAGGTTCCGCACCCTGAGCACTCATCAGCATTAACTACTGGTCTAGGCATAAAAAACTCCTCCTTAGAATCGGCATCGAATTGCACTAATCCTCTTATACAAGACTCGTTGGCGATTGTAAAGAATTTTACGCGAAGGTCTTAACAAATAATGGATTATTAGAATCAACAAGGTTTATAGTATAAGCTTTTTAAGACGGCTTCTTTTACTTAAGAAGCCGTCTTCGACCTACAGTTCTTACAATTACTCCTAACCGCACCTGCCTTTTAGGCAAAAAAAAAGCTATAAAGTTACGGTATATATCAACCGATATGCTAAAAAACTTGACAATATCACACTTAGATTATATAGTTATACTTAACTAAAAGCGTAAGGAGTGTTGCACAATGGCTAAAGCACTAGGCATTGACCTGGGAACAACCAATTCATGTATGGCGATTCTCGAAGTCGGCGAGCCTAAGGTTATCGCTAATGCCGAAGGCGGCAGGGTTACCCCGTCGGTCGTTGCATTTTCTAAGACCGGCGAAGTTCTGATGGGCGATGTCGCAAAGAGGCAGGCGATCACAAACCCGGATCGCACGATTGCAAGCGTAAAGCGTCACATGGGCACAAACTGGAAGATCGATATAGACGGTAAAGACTACACGCCGCAGCAAATCTCGGCATTTATCTTGCAAAAGCTGAAACGAGATGCTGAGGCGTATCTAGGTGAACCGATAACACAAGCGGTTATCACCGTGCCGGCATATTTTGAGGACGCGCAGCGCCAGGCAACCAAAGACGCCGGTAAAATCGCCGGTCTTGAAGTGCTTCGTATTATCAACGAGCCGACTGCGGCCGCACTGGCCTACGGCCTCGACAAGGAGCACGACCAGACCATTCTGATCTTCGATTTAGGCGGCGGCACGTTTGACGTCTCAATTTTGGATATCGGCGATGGCGTGTTTGAGGTACGGGCAACCGCAGGGGACAACCACCTCGGCGGCGACGACTGGGACCGCATTATCCTCGATTGGATGGCCGACGATTTTAAAGCGAAAAACGGTATCGACCTTCGCAACGATAAAATGGCGTTACAGCGTTTGAAAGAGGCCGCGGAGAAAGCAAAAATGGAGCTTTCGACGACGATGACCACAAGCATCAACCTGCCGTTCATAACGGCGGATGCCAATGGCCCGAAACACCTCGACATGACGCTCACGCGCGCCGAGTTTCAGAAAATGACGGGTGACTTGCTGGACCGCTGCCGTAAACCAGTCGAGCAAGCGATGAAGGATGCGGGTGTGGGTCTTGGTGATATCGACCACATCATCCTCGTCGGCGGTTCGACCAGAATGCCGGCGGTTGTAGATATGGTAAAAGAGCTTACCGGAAAAGACCCGCATAAAGGCGTTAATCCTGATGAGGTTGTGGCGGTCGGCGCCGCGATCCAAGCGGGCGTGCTGATGGGCGAGGTTAAGGACATCCTGCTCCTCGACGTCACCCCGCTCACCTTGGGTATCGAAACCATGGGCGGCATCTTCACCAAGATGATCGAGCGCAACACTACGATCCCGACGAAAAAGAGCGAGATCTTTACGACAGCGGCCGACGGCCAGACCAGCGTAGAGATTCACGTCCTTCAGGGCGAGCGCGAGATGGCGGCGTATAATAAGACGCTGGGCCGTTTTCACTTGGTCGATCTTCCGCCGGCGCCTCGCGGTATACCGCAAATCGAAGTTGCCTTCGATATCGATGCCAACGGTATCGTTAACGTACACGCGAAGGACAGGGCGACCGGCAAAGAGCAGCGCATAACCGTCACCGGTGCGACCGCACTTAATAAAGACGAGATCGACCGGATGGTTAAGGAATCGCAGGCTCACGCTGATGAGGACCACAAGCGCCACGAGGAAGCCGAGGTTCGAAACAATGCCGATAGCCTCGCATATGCGACAGAGCGTACGCTCAAAGATATGGGCGATAAGATCCCGGCGGCCGATAAGGAAGCGGTCGAAAAGGCGATTGAAGAGACTAAAGATGCGCTGAAAGGCTCAGACGTTGAGCGTATCAAGAAAGCCCACGAGACGCTTCTTGAACAGTCGATGAAGATCGGTCAAGCTGTCTATGGGCAGCAGGCTGCAGGCGAAGCCGCAGCGGGTAATGGCCAGCAGGCCGAAAGCCAGGGCGACAATGTCGTTGACGCCGATTATGAGGTTGTAAGCGAAGACGGCGAAGAGAAGTAGGTTGAGGTGATTAATGGTGCCGAAAGATGAAACTACGAACGACCACGTAAGCGCACACCACGGCGATACACCAGAAGCTGGCAGTGATATGGCGGCCGAAGCACCTGACACGGGAACCGAGACTCTAGAGGAACTCAACGAGCGCCTCGCCAAATCGGAAGCCGAAGCCACCGAGTATCTCGATATGCTCAGGCGTACCCAAGCGGAGATGGATAATTTCCGCAAGCGGATGATGAAAGAGCATGAACGGGTGATTGAGTGTGCGGCTGAGGGTATCGTAACCGAGCTTCTGCCGCTTATCGATAATTTGGAGCGAGCGCTCGATTCGGCGCGTGCCGGCGCTGAGCGTGAAACGCTTGCGGGCGGCGTCGAGCTGATTTATTCGCAGCTCATGACGATTCTCGGGAAGCAAGGCGTCTCGGTTATAGACCCGGGCGGCGTGGAATTCGATCCGCAAGCACACCAGGCCGTTATGCAGGTCGAGAGCAGTGAGTACGGCGAAAACGTTGTGGCAGAGGTATTGCAGAAGGGTTATGAGCTAAACGGTAAACTGCTTCGCCCGGCGATGGTGAAAGTTGCAAAATAGTGAAAGGCCAAGGTCGCGTGCGACACTTGGCCTTTTTATATAAACACGGTGGTTACTATGGATACCAGTAGAGCACGCAGGGATTTTTATGAAGTCCTCGGGATAGGTCGAAATGCGACGCAGAAAGAAATTAAAGCGGCGTATCGGAAGCTTGCGCGCAAGTATCATCCCGACGTCAACAGCGGCGATAAAGAAACCGAAGAGAAGTTCAAAGAGATAAGCGAAGCCTATGATGTGCTTAAAGATACTGAAAAGCGCAAGCAGTACGATGAGGTAGGTCGCTTCGTTGGCGGTCAGGGTGCGGGGTTTAACCCGGGCGCCGGTGGGTTCGATTACTCGACATTTGACGGTAATTTCGGAGGATTTTCCGGTGCGAACGGTTTCTCCGCCGGGGGATTCGGCGATCTGTTCGATCTCTTCGGAGGGGCATCCTCGGGAACGAGGAGCGCGAACGCGAGAGCGAAAGGCGCCGACATTACATATAACGTGCATTTAGCGTTTGACGAAGCCCTGCATGGAAAGACCGTGCAGTTTCACATTACTCGTGAAGAGGCATGCTCGACATGTAAAGGCACCGGAGCCGCCCCCGGCGGGTCGCGTACGGTGTGCCGCACATGCGGTGGTAACGGGATAATCTCCGACAACCAGGGTTTCTTTGGAATTACCCGTACCTGTCCGACGTGCGCCGGTACGGGAACGGTTATCGACAAGCCATGTAACGTATGCTCGGGCAGCGGCCGGGTTTTGCGAAAGGCGACCGAGACGATCAAAATTCCGGCGGGCGCAGCTGACGGCGGTAAGTTGAAGTTTAAAGGCCGGGGTCAGGCCGGGGTTAACGGCGGCCCGAAAGGCGACCTCTATATCATCACCAAAGTCGCGCCGCATCCGTTCTTTAAGCGTAAGGGAAGCGATGTGCTTCTCGAGGTGCCGGTTACCTTTACAGAAGCAGCTCTTGGGGCGAGTATCGAAGTGCCGACGGTAGACGGAATGGTATCGCTCAAAATTCCGCCGGGAACGCAAAACAGGCAGACGTTCAGGTTGCGGGGTAAAGGCGCCCCGAAACTTAAAACCGAGAGTAAGGGCGATATGCTCGTAACGGTGCGAGTCGATGTGCCAAAAGAGCTCTCCAACGACGAAAAAGAGATGCTGGTAAGATTCGCGCATAGCAGGCAAGACGATCCACGACGAATCTTTAAGAAGTAAGGCATCGTCCGTGCGGCGGCCGCACCGGTGCCAGGTATAGGTGGAGTGAGAATGATGTACGACGAGCCGGTCTATATGATCAGCGTTGCAGCAAAGCTTGCAGGGATGCACCCGCAAACCTTGCGCATTTATGAGCGCAAAAAATTAATCCACCCGAAACGCACCCCGGGTAGCACGCGCCTGTACTCTCAACGCGATGTCGATCGTTTGAAACTTATACAGGTGCTCACCCAGGAGCTGGGGGTAAACCTTGCCGGCGTTATCAAAATCTTCGAGCTACAAGACGAGATCGAGGGCCTTCAGGGGCTTATCGGCCAGCTTGAATCAAAACTCGATGGTTTGCAGTGCGCGCTCGAGGACGAGGTAAGCAAGATCCAGCAGAACGCGCTTGTCCCGATGCCGCACGGTCATATTGTGCTGCGCAGAGCGAGGAGACAACGCTAAATCCGCTAATCATGCACGTCAGGCAAAATGTCTATAAAGTCAATAGACTTAGTAGACTTTTAATACCATAAAATCGATAGTATTAGAAACCTTTAGCAGATATTCCACCAGCCTTATTTGACTGGTAAAAGAAGGTGGATAAGGTGAGATTAGATAAATTCACGATAAAATCTCAGGAAGCGCTGGGCGAAGCTCAGCATCTTGCGGAAGCGGCCGGGCACGCCCAGGTCGAGCCGGAGCACTTGCTCTTTGCAATGATCGGGCAGCCGGACGGCGTGGTCGTGCCGATCCTGCAAAAGCTTGCCGTGAGCCCGGATGCGGTAGTAACGGCCATCGAGAAAGAACTCGGGCGCAGGCCGAAAGTAGCCGGCGCGAGCGCCGCGGCTTACGTTTCACCAGAGCTGAAAAGTGTTGTAGATACCGCTTTCGTCGAGGCGGAAAATCTTAAAGATGAATATGTGAGCACCGAGCATTTGCTCATTGCAATTGCGGCAGGCGACGGCATCGCGGGCAAAATCCTGCACTCGTTTGGCGTTACCAAAGATATGGTGCTGAAAATATTGGTCGATGTGCGCGGCAACCAACGCGCAGCTGACCAGAACCCGGAAGAGAAATACCAGGCGCTTGAGAAATACAGCCGTGACTTAACCAGGCTTGCAAGGATTGGTAAACTCGACCCGGTTATCGGGCGCGACGACGAGATACGCCGTATCATCCAGGTACTGTCCCGGCGCACGAAAAACAACCCGGTGTTAATCGGTGATCCCGGTGTGGGCAAAACCGCGATCGCGGAAGGGCTTGCCCAGCGCATCATCGCCGGCGACGTGCCGGAAGGTTTGAAAAATAAACGGGTGGTCGCGCTCGATTTGGGCGCGCTCATCGCCGGGGCGAAGTACCGCGGCGAGTTTGAAGATCGCTTAAAAGCGCTGCTGAAAGAGATTACGAGCGCAGGCGGGGAGATCATCCTGTTTATCGATGAGCTCCATACCCTAGTCGGGGCCGGCGCCGCCGAAGGCGCAGTCGATGCGGCGAACTTGCTGAAGCCTGCGCTGGCGCGCGGGGAGCTGCGCGCGGTCGGGGCGACGACCATCGATGAGTACCGCAAATATATTGAAAAAGACGCCGCGCTTGAGCGCAGGTTCCAGCCGGTTGTTGTGGGTGAGCCGAGCGTGGAGGATACGATCGCGATTCTTCGCGGCTTAAAAGAACGCTACGAGATACACCACGGCGTGCGCATCACCGATTCAGCGCTGGTTTCCGCCGCAGTGCTCTCAAACCGGTATATTACCGATAGGTTCTTGCCTGATAAGGCAATTGATTTGATTGATGAGGCGGCCTCGATGTTGCGCATTGAAATTGACTCGCTTCCGACTGAAATCGACGAGATCGAGCGTAAGATTAAGCAGCTCGAGATCGAGCGGCAGGCGTTTAAAAACGACAAGAGTAAAGCCGCGCTTGCCCGCCATGCCAGCATTGAAAAAGATCTCGCCGATTTGAAGGAAAAGGTCTTTCACATGCGGGCGCACTGGGAAAACGAGAAAAGCGTTATCCAGGAGATTCGCGCGCTCAAGGAGCGCATCGAGCAGGCCAAGGTCGACGCTACAAACGCCGAACGCACCGGTGATCTCGCCCTGGCCGCAAAACTGCGCTACGGCGACATACTGACCTTTGAAAAAGACGTCGACGAGCGAAACAAACGGCTTCTCGAGCTGCAAAAAGATACGAAGATGCTCAAAGAAGAAGTCGATGAGGAGGACATCGCCGAAGTCGTCTCCAAGTGGACCGGTGTGCCGGTGTCGCGCATGCTGGAGGGCGAGATCGCCAAGCTGGTGATGATGGAGAACCGCTTGAGGCTTCGCATTGTCGGCCAGGATGAGGCGCTTGCGGCAGTGGCGAACGCGATTCGCCGGGCCCGCGCCGGCCTGCAAGACCCGAACCGGCCTTTGGGAAGTTTTATCTTCCTCGGGCCGACCGGTGTCGGCAAGACCGAACTCGCTAAGGCATTGGCCGAGTTTCTCTTCGATGACGAGCGGGCGATGATCCGCATCGATATGAGCGAGTACATGGAAAAACACACCGTCTCGCGGTTGATCGGTGCGCCTCCCGGCTACGTCGGCTACGAGGAGGGCGGCCAATTAACCGAAGCGGTCCGCCGCCGCCCGTATGCGGTGGTGCTCCTCGATGAGATCGAAAAAGCGCACCACGATGTCTTTAACGTGCTCCTGCAAATTCTTGACGACGGTCGCTTAACCGACGGCAAGGGAAGAACGGTCGATTTTAAGAACACGATCGTGATTATGACGTCGAACATCGGCAGTTCCTACATTCAGGAAGTTACCGACCGAGAGGAGCTTAAAGCTAAGGTTGAGGAAGTAATGAAGGCCAACTTTAGGCCTGAGTTCTTAAACCGCGTTGACGAGGTCGTCATCTTTAATCGCCTTGCGCTGGCCGACATCAAGAAGATCGTCGATATCCAAATCGAGCAATTAGCAAAGCGCGTGGCGGAGCACGGCATCAAGCTGGAGTTGAGCGATGCGGCAAAAGAGCTTATCGCCAACGAAGGGTTCGACCCGGTCTTCGGGGCGCGCCCGCTTAAACGGGTTATCCAACGGCAAATCCAGGATGGTCTGGCGATGAAGATTCTCGAAGGTCGCATCAAAGAAGGCGATACGGTTGTGGTCGACGTGCGCGACGGCAAAATCGGGTTTGAGGCGCAACGGGTAGCCGTGTAATACAATAAGGCCGAATTGACATTAGCGAACACGCGCATAGTTATAGCTGTTATATGAGTAAGCAGGCTAGGGGATATTACGTACTGTAAATATCCCCTAGCAGTATAAAGTAACCTATTTACAAATTAGCACTCTCATGTTATGATTGCTAATAGAGCTGCTAGAACACCCCAATATTTGATTTTCCGCTCGCTCTGTCTTAATGAACTATGTTTCGATAGTGAATTATACACATAATAAAAGCGCTATTTTCTATGCATCAACGAATCGAGGTGAGAACAAATGTACATGGTTGATGAGAAAGATAAGACGACCATCCTGTTGAATTTGCTAAATGAGCGGTATAACGCATCTCATAAAATGCGTGAGCGTAGCCAAGCTTTTGCGATATGGATTCTCGGTTTTGGTGTCTCAGTAACATGGATCTTACTCAACGGAAAAGGCCTGATTATAGCACAGCGTATTATTCTTACGATATTTGCCGTGCTTATTGCAGTATTGGCCGGTTTCTTTTTGCGTTCAATAGAAGTCGGGTTTCATAAGAATCGAAGGGTGATGTCACAGCTCGAAACAATTCTCGGTTGTTATGAATATGGTCTCTATTGCGATAAGGCGCTATACCCCGAAGAGTATGCACACTTTAAAGAACATCATCAGAAAGAGAAAACGAGGCTCGAGAGAGTCTCGATTTATTTTCGCTCGCATTTTGGGTCGCTTTACGTTTGGATTACCGTCATCACGATGGTCATCTTACTCATGTTATGGGTAACCCCGCTACAGAAGAGTGGCCAGGAAAAAAATGCTAAGAACATGGTAAGCGTTAATAAAGCTGAACGTCTTCATATAAAACGTGCGATGCCAGAATAACGGAAGGAGAAATGCATCATGGCTAATTGTCACTCAGAGTTTCAAGATTTTTACAATGCAATTACACTCTCGTCAACTAAAAAAGATTACCTAAAGAGCGGTCGTAAAGGAGTCCGTGAGAAAATTAAGAAACACTTTAAAGACTCATTAGAAGTAAAAGTGCCAAAGTTTCATGGCCAGGGATCATACGCTATGTCAACAATCGTTAATCCTATTGATAGTGAGTTTGATATTGATGACGGCGTCTACCTGCAACATTTCGCCGATAATCAGAATGAATGGCCAACGTCCGAGACGGTCCATGGCTGGGTTTATAAAGCGATTGAGAATCACACCAGCGAGAAACCAGTTGATAAGAAGAAATGCGTCCGTGTTGTCTATAAGGGCGACTATCATGTTGATCTGCCAATTTACTGTATGTGCGCCGATATTCCATATCTGGCAGTCAAAGGTGTCGGTTGGATAGCGAGTGATCCAAGAGCCTTGACTAATTGGTTCCTGGACGAAGTAAAAACGAAGACTGATCAGCTACGGAAAGTCGTGCGGTACCTAAAAGCATGGGCTGATGATCAGTCCTGCAAAATGCCATCCGGTCTAATACTCACCGTTCTGGCAGCTAATCATTTTTCGAGTTCCACAAGGGATGATGTCTCGTTTGTGAGTACTGTCAAGGCGATCTATAACCAGCTGCGGTTCTCGGAGATAATCTACAATCCTGTAGACTCGACAGAGCGTTTGAGCGATAGGATCGCTGAGGCGCAAATGAAGAGCTTCAAAGAAAAGCTCGAAAAGCTTATTGAGCGTGCTGATGATGCGCTCACACAAGATAATTCCACTGAAGCATACAAGGGATGGAATAAGGTGTTCGGCAGTAGATTCGTAGTGCCAGGTGATAAGAAGTCTAATAGAATTACATACCCTGTTGCTGGTACAAGCAGACCAAAGCCGTGGGGCTTACTATTGTCACTACTTGGTGGGGCCTTGCTAATTTTGGGTTTTAAGAGTAGGTAATAAATACCATGAAGCTGAAGATGGAACCCTGGTATAAACGTGAGGAAGAATTCTATCGTGCAGAACGAACGCTTGTCGAGGGAAAATTTCCAACACTTTACTGCCAAGAAGAGCAAGGTAGAGTAGTGTTAGTCGGCGTTCTGCCCCTTGATGGCACAGTCGAGGGGCTATATATACAGGATTCGTATAGAGTAAGAATTGAATTCCCGGACGATTATCCTTACGCTCTCCCAGGAGTTTATGAGGTCGGGGGTCGCAAAGAGAAAGTTATGCAAATCTGGAAACTAAACAATAGCGCGAACCTGCATTACTTTCGTGAAGGCAAGGCCTGCCTTTGCTATGCAGCAGCAAAAAAGCGTTATTGTAATAGGAACACAACAATAGAAACGCTACTAAACGAACTCATAATATGGTTTTTTTACGAGCAGAGCTATTTCGAAAAAACCGGTAAGTGGCCTGCTGGTGAGTATGGCCATGGATTTATTGGCACAATGCAATTCTATCGTGAAGAACTTCAAGTCGAGGATAACTCATTGATCATTAGTAGCGTTAAGTTTCTCGCAACGAGTGATGCGATTAAAGCAGATACGCCGTGCCTTTGCGGTTCAAGAAAGCTGATCAGCAAGTGCCATCCGAGTCTTTATGTTAGGCTTCGTGCATTACGACCGCTAATAGATCAAGATATGGCGATGTATGATCTTGCCCTTTTAGTCCAGGGAAGATTTGAAGTTCGAAATCTGTTTTATCCAGAACGATATTAGGACCAGCGAAACAAATTTCACAATAAGAGCACTAGAACGCCGTAATTAGAGATGCGGATGCAAATATTAATGTCTAGGTGAAACATCAATAGTATGATAGACCCATGTGCCAGAGCATGAGCACTCGTATTGGCTGAGGTTGGCAAATAGTGGGTATATATACTGTGTAAGGAGGTGGCGATAATGGCCGCTAGAATGCAGCGTGCCCCGTTGTGGAGCTTGGTTTATGCGGTTCTTGCCATTGCCACCATGCTGGTTGTAGTACAGCTTCTGGGGATCGTTGCCTTCTCGAACGCACTCATAAGCATTCTATACGTACTGGTGTTCTTTGCACTCATGGCGACGGTATTTCACCTGGCCCGGCTAATCTAATACAGGGAGTTAACGCTCCCTCTTTTTTTACGATAGACGCATTAGTTTGCATTACATGCTTACCTTCGCATGCCGCTTCAGCGCTTATTTCAACTGCATTGATCTCAGCCAAGTACGCTCAAATGCCGGGTAAGCGGTTATAACCAGATAATACGTTGTGTTGCTATTTAAAATATAGTACGCGAGTTTTAAAAGTATCGAGAGCGGGTATGTTCAGGACAAATCACCCAATAGGCGTTTGCTTGCAAAATCGCTAAGCCGGGCATGAAGCGGCTTTCTCTTCAGGGGGGGAGCCTGCTGCATCATGCCTTTAGTATATGGGGGTGTTTCGTAAGGGTGAGTGTGACCGTAGGTGTTCCACAAGCGTTGTTGTATTACAAGTACTATCCCTTATGGGAATCGTTTTTGCACGGCTTAGGAGCCGAGATAGCCGTGTCCAATCCGACGACGAAGAAGACGATTAATTTGGGAACCGCCGCCGCCGAAAATGAGCTTTGCTTGCCGGTTAAGGTGTTTTTCGGACACGTCCTCGATGTAAAAGATTGCGTTGACGCGCTGTTTATCCCACGGGTTATAAGTGTTGAGAGCGGTGCGTATACGTGCCCGAAGTTTTTGGGCTTGCCCGACCTTGCGAAAACCGCGGACACGGCGCTACCACTGATACTAGAGCCGGAATTCAATGCGCGCTTGGGCACCCGTAAGTTCTACCAAGCAATATTGGATTTCGGCAAGTTCTTTACGAATAAGAAATCCCAGACAATCCGCGCCTGGATGGACGGGGTCACCGCGCAAAAGGCGTTCCAAAAGAAACTCGAAGCGGGGCTTACCCCGGTTGAAGCAATCGCCGGCGTCGAGCCGCAACCCGCTCGAGGGGGGCTAAAAATAGGGGTCGTCGGGCATCCGTATAACGTTTACGACTCGTATACGAGTTTGAATCTGATCAAGAAGCTTCGCGGCTGGGGTGCCGACGTTACCACGACCGAGATGATCCTGCCGAAAACTCTCGAGCACGAGGCGGATCGCTTGCCGAAGCGCCTGTTCTGGTCTTACGAAAAGGAAGTGGTCGGCGGGGCGCTTCACTGGATTCATAAGAAGAACGTCGATGGTATCATCTACGTGCTCTCATTTGCCTGCGGACCGGACTCGCTTATCCAGGTGCTTCTTGAATCCGAGGCGAAAAAGCACGGCGGCACGCCGCTGATGTCGCTCGTCGTCGACGAGCACAGCGGTGAAGCGGGTCTCATCACGCGAGTTGAAGCGTTTATCGATATGCTTAAATGGAGGTCGATGTAGTGAAGATTACATTTCCTCGCATGGGAAAGCTCGATATGGTGCTCTCAGATCTCTTTAATCGCAGTGGCATCGATTACATTGTGCCCCCGCAAACCAGCGCAAAGACGCTACAGCTCGGATTGCGTTACTCTCCTGAGTTCGCATGCCTGCCGCTAAAAATCACGATCGGAAACTTTATCGAGGCGCTCGAACAGGGGGCAGATACACTGCTTATGGCGGGCGGCGTCGGGCCGTGCCGCTTCGGTTATTACGCTGAGATACAGCGATGCGTACTCGAAGACGCCGGTTATAAATTCGACATGATCGTACTCGAACCGCCGGCCGCCGGGTGGAAGCTCTTTGTCGATACGCTGAAGCTACTTGCACCGGGAAAATCAGTGTACCAGATTTGGCGGCTGGTCCGGGTCAGCTTTAAAAAGGCGCGCATGATGGATGAGCTCGAGAAATACACGCTTAAATATCGCTGCTACGAGCTTCACCAAGGCGACAGCACGCGGGCGTATAAAAAGGCGCTCGCTATAATCGATGCCGCATATAGTGAAGCCGAGATCGATGCGGTGTGTGAAGAAGCGTTCGCTGTACTCGAAGGTGTTGAGAAAGACATGGAGCGCGACGTCTTAAAGATGGGTATAATCGGCGAATTTTTTATCCTGCTCGAGCCGTTTATTAATTTCGATGTCGAGGAGTGGCTTGGCAATATGGGCGTATCTCTTGATCGCTCGGTTTACGTCACCGATTGGATCAGCCCCTCGACGAAGAACCCGATTATGGGAATCTCCGACGAGGAAATCGCACAGGCGGCAAAACCGTATCTGAATCACTTTGTCGGCGGCGAAGGTTTGCCCAGTGTTGGCCATTCGGTGATTTACGGGTGCGAGGGGTTTGACGGCATTTTGCATCTCTTCCCGTTTACCTGCATGCCGGACACTATCGCCAAGTCGATACTGCCGCAGGTCAGCAGGGATTTTGACATCCCATCGATATCCTTTGTCATCGACGAGCAAACCGGTCGCGCCGGAACGCTGACGCGTCTCGAAGCATTTCTAGATCTGCTCAATAGCAAGAAAACGCACAAAAGAACAGGTGCAACCGCCGAGTTTGCGCTGAGCAAGTAGTTGGCAGAGAACACACCCGCGGGCAATTGCGGGTGCGGATATATTTAAGCTTATCGAGTAAGCGTAACTAATAACTAATGTGTACGCTGTTGTTGATATAGGAGGAAAGCACGCATGAGGGGTTTCTTGGGGATCGATGTCGGTTCGGTCAGCACGAATCTGGTGGTAACGGACGAGCGCGGTGACATCGTCAACTATATCTATATCCGAACGAAAGGCCAGCCGATCGTGGCGGTAAAAGACGGTATGCGGCAGCTCGCCTTGGAAATCTCCGATGATGTCGAGCTAGCCGGTGTCGGCACGACGGGAAGCGCCCGGTATCTGAGCGGAGTGATGGTCGGTGCCGATATCGTCAAGAATGAAATCACGGCGCACGCGGTGGCGGCAAGCCACGTGGTACCGCAGGTGCGAACGGTGCTCGAGATCGGCGGACAGGATTCGAAGATCATTTTGTTGCGCGACGGTATTGTCGTCGATTTTGCAATGAACACCGTCTGCGCTGCCGGAACCGGTTCGTTTCTCGATCACCAGGCAGCCCGCCTCGGTATCCCAATCGAGGAGTTTGGCGATTATGCTCTTAAATCGTCTGCGTCGTGCCAGATTGCCGGGCGCTGCTCGGTGTTTGCCGAGTCGGACATGATTCACAAACAGCAAATGGGCTACCGTATGGAAGATATAATTTACGGCCTCTGCCAGGCCTTGGTGCGCAACTACCTCAACAACCTGGCGAAGGGGAAGGACCTGCTGGCGCCGATCGTATTTCAAGGCGGCGTCGCGGCAAATGCCGGCATGAAGAAGGCGTTCGAGGACGCGCTTCAGGCAGAGGTCACAATACCCAAGCATTATCATGTTATGGGCGCGCTCGGCGCCGCCCTCTTGGCACGGGCATCGGTACGGGATAAAGCCACCAACTTCAAAGGCTTTGAGGTCGCCGATATCGATTACCAGACGCGAAGTTTTCATTGCAAAGGGTGCGAGAACAACTGTGAGATCGTAAAAATCCAGGTAGCAGGCAAAGCGATTGCCTGTTGGGGCGGCCGCTGCGGCAAGTGGGACGTTCAAACCCCCGAAGAGGCCGAATCGCTTTTGCAGGGCGCCGGAGTGTAGCCTGCTATCCCATTTATCCGCTCTTTACATTATGAGGGGTGTATGCCTAAATCCTATATAGGTAGTGGCTTACACCTTGAGAAATCCTTGACAACAACTGGTGTGGTGGCTAATCTAAAAAGGTAATAGACATTGTATCAATAATTACATTGTTATGGTGCGATTTTAGGTGTTACAAGGGAGAGGAGTGCAGTAGTGGCGAATAAGATTTTAAAGAAACAGGCGCTGCGGTCTGATTTGTTTTTCTTCACGGTCGCGGCTCCGGAGATTGCCAAAAAAGCCAAGGCTGGGCAATTCGTAGTTGTTCGCGTCGATGAAGAGGGCGAGCGCATTCCGCTCTCGTTGGCCCGCATTAATCCCGAAGAGGGGACGCTTGGTTTAGTCGTTCAGACGGTCGGCGTAACCTCGACAAAGTTCTCAGAGCTCAACGAGGGCGATAGCCTCTCGGACATCGCCGGCCCGATGGGCCACCAGACACCTATCGAAAACTACGGGCGCGTTGTGCTGGTCGGCGGCGGTTTTGGTGCCGCTCCGATGTATCCGATCGGCAAGGCGCTCAAAGAGGCGGGCAATACAGTAACTTCAGTTATCGGCGCACGTTCCGCCGATCTTCTAATTTATGAGGATGAACTCGCTGAGTTTAGCGATCAGGTTCTCGTTTCCACCGATGACGGCAGTAAGGGGCACAAAGGCCTGGTTACTGAGGTCCTCAAGCAAGAAATCGAGACCAATGGCGCCGATTTTATAATGGCGATCGGGCCGGCAATCATGATGAAGTTCGTCGCGCTTACCACGAAACCCTATAACGTGAAAACGTTTGTCAGCTTAAACCCGATTATGGTCGACGGCACCGGCATGTGCGGCGCCTGTCGTGTTTCCGTCGGTGGGCAAACCAAGTTCGGCTGCACCGACGGGCCGGACTTTGACGGCCATTTGGTCGACTGGGATCTTTTAATGTCGCGCCAGCGCACATACTTAACTGAGGAAAAAGAGGCAATGGAACGCCATGAGTGCAACTGCGTTCACCATAGCTAGGGTAAAGGTGGGAGAGATATGGCAGAGAAGAAAGAATACTCAAAAGAAGAGTTAAAAGAGATGCGAAAAACCCGCACGCCTATGCCCGAGCAAAATCCGGTTGAGCGCGGGAGAAACTTTAAAGAGGTTACGGTCGGCTACTCTGAGGAGGACGCATTTCGTGAGGCAGCACGCTGCATGGAGTGTAAAAACCGGCCGTGTGTCGAGGGCTGCCCGGTTGAAATTCCTATCCCTGAATTTATAGCCAAGGTAAAAGAGGGAGACTTTGCCGGGGCAATCAAGAAAATTAAAGAAAAATCGAGCGTTCCGGCGATCTGCGGACGCGTGTGCCCGCAAGAGAGCCAGTGCGAGAAGTTCTGTACGCTCGGCAAGAAAAACGAGCCGGTTGCCATCGGGCGCCTCGAGCGCTACGTAGCGGACTGGGAACGCACCGTGGGCGCGGGCAACGGTGAAACACCTCACGTAGAGCCGACCGGTTATAAGGTTGCGGTTATCGGCAGCGGCCCGGCCGGTTTGACGGTTGCATCCGATTTGGCCAAAAAGGGTCACAAAGTAAAAATCTTTGAAGCGCTGCATAAAGCGGGCGGCGTTTTGATCTACGGCATCCCGGAATTCAGGCTTCCCAAGGCCATCGTGCAGCACGAGGTCGACGGCATTAAGAAGCTCGGTGTCGAGATCGAGGTTAACTCGGTCGTCGGCAAGCTCTACACTGTTGATGAGCTCTTAGGCGCCGGTTATGACGCGGTCTTTATCGGCAGTGGTGCGGGGTTACCGATGTTTATGAATATCCCCGGCGAGAATTTAAATGGCGTATACTCGGCAAACGAGTTTCTAACCAGGACAAATCTAATGAAAGCGTATCTCTTCCCGGAGTACGATACGCCGATTAAAAAGGGCGATTATGTCGCGGTTGTCGGCGGCGGAAACGTGGCGATGGATTCGGCGCGTACCGCGCTTCGCCTCGGCGCCAAGAAGGTCTACCTGGTATATCGCCGTTCGATGGAAGAACTTCCGGCGCGTAAAGAAGAAGTCCACCACGCGATCGAAGAAGGCGTGGAATTCTTGCTGCTCAATAACCCGGTTGAGATTCTGGGCGCCGAGGGTTGGGTTAAAGGCATGAAGTGCATCCAGATGGAGCTCGGCGAGCCGGATGCTTCGGGGAGGCGCCGCCCGGTCGAAGTTCCGGGGTCGGAGTTCGTGCTCGATGTGGATACTGTCATCATGTCGATCGGTACCGGGTCAAACCCGATTATTCCAGCGTCGACACCCGGTCTTGAGCTTAACAAGCGCGGCTATATCGTGGCCGGCGAGAACGGCGCAACCAGCAAACCCGGCGTGTTTGCCGGTGGCGACATTGTCACCGGAGCGGCAACCGTAATTTTAGCCGCCGGTGCGGGCCGCAAAGCCGCTGACGCCATTCATGAATACTTGATGGCCAAAGTACCGCAATAAAAACAGGCAAAAGCGCTGTCTTAACAGAATGGCGACAAAACGTTAACTAACAAATCATCTGCCTGCTTGCAGGAGAGTTTGGAGAGAAGCCCGTCGACTTTTAAACCGGTTGACGGGCTTTTTATTGCTCTGATGGTTTGGTAGCCCACATCTGCATAAAACTATCCCGATGAGGACAGTTTATCCAGTACATTCGTGGGGAATGAGAATATATGGATATAAAAGAGAAAGGAGACGTCAAAATGGCATCACCCTTAAGTTTAATAAGCGATGCGATGAGTTCCGAGCGCGTTAAATCAGCCGGTGAAGACATAGCAAACCGGGCTTCACAGCTTTACAGAGAAGCGCAGAACAGAAATTATACATTGTATGCCCTGATTGCGGTGTCAGGCTTTGCAGCAGGATTGTTAACGGGACTTCTGATCGCTCCATCAAGCGGCTATGAAACCAGAAGCAGGATCAGTAACCAGGCATTGAGTACGATGTCGGGTGCGCGTAAAATGATGCGCCGAGACGCTGAAGAAATGCGAGAGCAAGCCGAGGAGATCGCTTCGTAATAGCCTGCGATATTATTACATAAGGCTGTGGCTGGATTACACCGCAGCCTTATGTTGTGCCAAGGTTTAACCTCTCGCTGCTAGTTATTGAGACTCGTTAGCGGCGCCGGGATTCGGCCGCCCCGCTGTACGAAGTGCGCGCATGAGTAGGTGTTGACCCCCATGACCGGCGCAAACCCCAGAAGATCACCAAATTCAACCTCGTCACCCTTGCCTTTGCCGGGGGCCGGAATCAGGCGAACACCGGCAGCTTTCTTATTGATGACCGCGATTGCCATCTGATCGGCAATGATGCCGGCAATCGTTTCCGCGGTGGTATCGCCGGGAATTACGATCATATCGAGGCCGACCGAGCATACGGCCGTCATAGCCTCGAGTTTCTCTATAGTGAGCGCTCCCAATTTCGCCGCCTCGATCATCCCTAAATCTTCGCTGACCGGGATAAACGCTCCTGAGAGTCCGCCGGTTGAGCTGGTGGCCATCGCGCCTCCTTTTTTAACGGCGTCGTTAAGCAGTGCAAGCGCCGCAGTTGTTCCGGGCGCGCCACAGCGCTCAATACCCATCGCTTCGATAATCTGTGCGACCGAATCGCCCGGCGTGGGGGTCGGCGCCAGCGAGAGATCGATGATACCCGGCGTTACACCAAGCATAGCAGCGGACTCACGACCGATGAGCTCGCCCATGCGCGTAATCTTAAAAGCGGTCTTCTTAATAATCTCGGCAACCTTGGTGAAGTCGGCATCTGGATACCCCTCAAGCGCAGCCCGAACGACCCCGGGGCCGGATATCCCCACGTTGATTACGGTATCCGGCTCGCCAAAGCCGTGGTATGCTCCGGCCATAAAGGGGTTGTCCTCTGGGATATTGGCAAAAACAACGAGCTTAGCGCACCCGATACCGTCACGCTCGGCTGTGCGTTCGGCGGTTTCTTTAATGATGCGAGCCATCTTTAGAACCGCATCCATATTTATGCCGGCTTTGCTCGACGCCACATTAATCGACGAGCAGACCTTCGCGGTTGTTGAGAGCGCTTCGGGAATGGAATCGATGAGGCGCATATCGCCCGGCGTGGCGCCTTTTTGCACCAGGGCGGAGAAGCCGCCGATAAAATCGATGCCAATTTCTTGCGCCGCCCGGTCGAGCGCTTTCGCTACCAGGGTATAATTACTTAGATTGCTCGACTCGGCAATCGCCGCGATGGGGGAAACGGCGACTCGCTTGTTGACGATAGGGATGCCGTACCTGGCCTGCAGCTCCTGGGCTGCGGCAACCAGGCGCCCCGCCGATGTCACTACTTTGTTGTAGATATTATCCGCAAGTCTTTTGCCGTCTTTATCGGAACAATCGCGCAAGGATATCCCCATGGTTACCGTGCGGATATCGAGCCGCTGCTCCTGAATCATCTCTATGGTTTCCCGTATCTCGTTTGGGTTAATTAACACGTGCTAACCCCCTAAAGCCTGTGCATATAGCGGAAGATGTCTTCTTTTTGTACGGTGATTTTTACACCGAGTTGCACCGCGATCTCGTCGAGCTTATTTTGCAAACCCATAAACGAGTTTTCTTCCTCATCGACGGTTACCAACATTATCATCGTGAAGAAATCTTGCATGATTGTCTGGCTAATATCCTCGATATTTACACCGTTTTCGGCCAAGACGCGGCTCACACCGGCGACAATGCCGACGCGATCCTGCCCGAGGACCGTTAGTATTGCTCTGCTTTTCATGGTGCCTCCTTGTTTTCCATAGAGGGAAGCGCAGCAGCGGTGTTGCCTGGGGCGTAGGTTGCGGCTGCGTAAAAACTCGTATAATAACGTAGGATTATCCCATACCGGGCGATAAATTACAAGGTAGATAAGGGTGTTTAAAATGCCGTGCATTGCCCAACGCCAAGTTCTGCGCTGATTGTGGCATAAAAGCCGGTCAGTAAAAGAGGGCTCATACATATATAGAACGGTATCAACTTTGCCGCTGATGCTTGCAACAGCTCGGCGGCGTTGTATGATGGATATGGTGATATTCATGGTAGACGTGGTGCCTATTTGCATCGGCGATATTGTTAAACTGAAAAAACCTCACCCCTGCGGAGTTAATGAGTGGGAAGTAACGAAGCTTGGAATGGACATCGGGCTTACGTGTGTAGGATGCGGGCGCAAAATGCGTCTCATGCGCTACGACTTCGATCGTAGATTCCGGGGCTTTATTAAGCGCTGCGGTCCCAAAACCAACTCTGAAAATGATGATAAAAACTTAACAAAGTAGCATCAGTAACAAAGCTAAACATGCCGGAAAACATAGGTATTGTATACCCATGCGGGTATTCAAAAGGCGGTTTAATAACGACGAAAGTAATTCGTCGTTATTTTTTTGTTAATATAGTGTAAATTAACGATTTTACTATTAAGTTATCGCTTCCAAAGCCGAAACTGAATATAGTGGTATCTGTCACAAACCATTTAATTGTTGTTATGCAAATAGACTTGCCCTGTACAACCAGAGGAGAGAGCGAATGGGCTGGATGCGAAGGACAAAAGTACTAAACGTTATCATCGGGGCGGTAGCTGTTATCATCATACCGCTTCTTATCATGTGTTATTGCACCATTTCGAGTCTAAGCACGGTTGCTTCAGAGAAGAGCGCGATGCAAAAAAGCGCTGTCACGATGCATGATGCGCAAACACTAAGCGCATTAATGCAGGAACATCGCGGAAGCGCTTACCAGGCAACAGTACACCAAGATACTGCGCAGGCTAACGCAGCCTCCGGCATTACTGACAAGGTTACGGCTCTACTAGCAGCGATGAAAACACGCGGCGTTGACCCCAGCCTTATCACCGCTACCGAGCAGAGTTGGTCGGCATATCTAACGCAAGCAGATTCGCTCTTTAAGCATTTCAATAACGAAGAATTTGCTGCAGCGCAATTGCAACAGGTCGATACGGCACTTAGTGCTAGTCTTGCGACACTGCAGCCGCTTGAAGCAAGTGGGGCTACCGCCCAAAAAGCAGCAGGCTCGCATATCGACACGATCCAACGAAGTCTTATCTTTATCATCACGCTGCTCCTCATCATAGAGGGGTTAGCTGTAGCGGGCGTTGTTGTTGTCATTCAGCGCATCGTGATAAAGCCACTCAAAACGTCGCTTTTGCACGCATCAGAGACGGCGAAGCGCCTCTCAGCGTCAAGCCAAGAGCTTGCGGCGGCGCATAATGAAACCGTCCAGCTTGCCGAGCAGATTTCGGGCATGGTCGGAGACGTTGTCTCCGGTTCATCGATGCAGTGCAGCGGTGCGAACGACTTAGGCGCTCTCGTTGTCAGCATCGCCGAGATTACCGGCCAAGTTGCCGACGGCGCGCAGATACAGGCGGGAAGTATCGCCGAGACGGCCAACGGCATCAACGACCTGACGTTGTCGATTGAGATGGTCAGCGAAAGCGCCAACGTGGTTGCGGAGGTCGTTGACTCGGCTTCATCAATCGCAGTAAAAGGTAAAGGCGCTGTTGACGACACCGTATCCGGCATGCAGAGAATCAAAGAAACGGTTCTCGACTCCGCTCAGAAGATCCAAATACTCGGTGAAAAGAGTAAACAGATCGGCGATATCGTGGAAGTTATCACCGATATTGCAGATCAGACAAACCTGCTGGCACTCAACGCCGCTATCGAAGCGGCCCGGGCGGGCGAGCACGGCAAGGGATTTGCCGTTGTCGCTGATGAGGTGCGAAAGCTCGCCGAGAGGTCTGCTAAAGCGACGAAAGAGATTACCGGGCTCATCAAAGGCATCCAGGATGAAACCCTGGCTGCCGTCGACGCGATGGAGAAGGGAACCTCCGAAGTTGAATCGGGAAGCGAGCTTGCGGTTAATGCCGGAGCCGCTATCGAAGAGATGACATCGGCCATCAACAAGATTGTCGATCATATCTCCTCCGTTTCGGAAAACGCAGGCAAGATGGCGGACGCCAGCAACTTGGTACACGCTACCATCGATGAGATCGCAATGATCAGCGAGGAAAACGGAGCGGCGACAGAAGAAGTGGCCGCATCGACAACCCAGGCGGTCAACACGATTGATCAGCTCGCAGCTACCTCAAAGAAGAACACCGAGTCGGCAAATAGAGCTTCTGAGCTGACCGATGTGCAGATACAATCCGAGCAAAAAATCACCGAATACATCAAGGTCCTCTCGGATATGTCGGAAGACCTCGAAAAGACAGTCAGCGAATTCAGTGAAAGCCTTAGCGCATAAGTAATTAATGCAAATATATAAAAGACTTTAACGGGCGGCCGATTCGGCCGCTTTTTGTTTTATGCGCACATCCTTGACGCACCCTCTTTAGCTTAATAAATATTCGGTCTTGCAGACTCCGCTTGCCTTATGTATAATAGCACAAAAGTGTAAATGTGCTGCTATTGTTAGGGTGTCGATATGTCGCTCATTTTCAGCAGGCTACTTAAAGCGTTAAATATTTTGGTTATCATCACCGCAATAAGTGTTGTGCAACCAGCGTACGGTTCAAACTGGCCGATGGCGCAGTGCGATTCATGGCACACCGGTAATAATTCCGCAGAAACGAAAATCACCCCACCGCTTGATTTTGCCTGGCTGCATCCAGGTGAATGCGCGTACGATGAGAGCAGAACCCGACCGGTTATTGCTGATGGCATCGTGTATGTTGGAGAAGTCTGGAGCGTCTACGCGTGGGGTATCCTTATAAAAACGGAATGCCAGCTTCAGGCAATCTCTCTTGCGAGCGGCAAGGCTGTTTGGACGGCTAAGAACCTGCCGTTTTCAGGTACGCCGGTGTTTGCAAACAGACATGTGTATGTTGGTACGACGGATGGATCGGTTTATGCGCTTAACGCTGTAGATGGAAGCATACTATGGCGCACATCTGTTGCCGGTATGCCGGCAACACCAGTAGTTCTAGGCAATATGCTCGTTCTCAGCACATCGGCTAGCAAGGTATACTCCCTTGATGCGATGACTGGCGAAGTTCGTTGGGTCGTCACGCGCCCAACATATCTTACCGCGCCGACGCTTACCAATAACTCGGTGTTTGTCGGCGGCGGTGAGCTGCTTGCACTTGATGCAGCTGACGGACACATAAAATGGTCGTTCAATAGCTGGAAAGGGCATTCTATGCCGGTTGTATCCGGCTCATCGGTCTTTACGGCAGGCAACTTGGGCATGTATTGCCTTGATGCCGATACCGGTGCGATAAAATGGTCGAGGACTACTGCAGATGTAAATGGAGCATCTGAATCGTTATCAGTAGGGCGCAATACGTTATATGCAGGTACGGTAACCGCTTATGATATAGGCACTGGCGAAGTTAAATGGACATTTGATGTGCGCAACAAATACCGTGGTGCATCGGTAGCGCTTGCAAATGGCTATGTTTTCATAGGTTCAACACGTCCGTTTACCGATGCTGTCGTTGATTCATCCGATGGCAGGCTCTATGTGCTAGATCAGAACACCGGAGAGCTTGCCTGGCGCTATGAAGCCGGTGGCCGATATTCTGACTGGTATCTGATAGACCCTTCTCCAGCTATTGCGGATGGCTCGGTTATTTTGAATCTTAGCAGATCGCAAATGTGCTGCTTTTCAACCCCGCAACGAAGCTCAAACTTGGGTGTTTCTGTGAATGCACCACGCTTCAACCCGTATGATCTAAAAAATGGCAGTGCAACTATCAGCTTTACGCTTGCGAATCCAGCTACTGTTACCGTTGATGTTATGGATTACCAAGGCACGGTGGTTAGGCAGCTAGCCCAGGAGGCGTCTTTGCCGGCAGGTGAGCATCACATGACGTGGTGTGGACTTAAAGATTTTCCGGAGATGGTTGACCCGGAGCTTGCAGCTGAGTTCGGCGATAGATGCATTCGCGTTGCGCCGGACGGCAGCTATAGGATTGTTGTTACTGCGATAGAAAACGGCATGCCAACATTAACGGGAAGCGCTGATGTGGAGGTCAAGGGAGATGTATAGATCACGACTTGGAGAACAACCGATGCATCGATGGGTACGGTTGACCTTAGCGCTTATTGTACTGCTACTTCTTTTTCCACTTAGCGGCTGCGGCAGAAAGCAATACGTGAGTTTTACCTATAACTTTGCGATCTCGCCCCCGAAAGGCGAAGTATTGCGTAATGTCACGGTATACCTGCCATTTCCAGCGAGCAATGGCAAACCAATCTGGGGGATTTATAGAGGGTTGAAGAGGGATTATGCGAAATACCGGGCTATGGATTATCCCGATGCAGAGTTGGGTTTAATTAAAACCAAGCACGGAAGCTTGCTTAAGGTTTATATCCCGGTTATAGATCAACGAGGTTACGGCTTAGACGGTGCGTTTGGTTTCGAAGAGCCGTACTCACAAGACTCAATGGGCCCGCGTTTCCCCTTGAACCCACGATTGGTACCACGCAAATTAGCTGACTATAGAAATGGTTATCTATGTGATAGCTATATTTACGCTAAATTCCAGGGCGCTAGGGCGCTGGGCTATGCGCTCGATTATAAGGTCAGGGCAGAGAAACCATCAATATTGCCTCTAGATTATGTTCCTCAAGACAGCTATTCTGCTTACCTCGGTTGGTTTCAGCCGCCACGGCATGCAGGAAGCTTGGTTAAATATATCAAAATGCAAGGTTGGAATAAGATACCTCTTTCGGATATCGGTTATAGAGAGGAGCAGTAAGTGGTTCGGAAGATAGTCGTGTTGTTACTAGCCTTTCTTATCGTTGGCACTGGTAGTAACGCTCTAGCCTGGAATGCTATTAGTCATTACCATATCAACCGTCTATCAGGAGTAGAGTTCACTCCTGTTTTTGGAGTAAGCGGTACGGGGCCTGATATGAGCGTACAAGTCATAGGCGATTATCCACCAGTTTTAGATGAGAACAACAAAAATCAGAGTTGGGCGGACTATTTCCATTCTCCTGATCCAAGAATAGAAAACGAGCAGCGACCGTTTGCCGATATGCCTAACTTCGGCTATTTAATGCTAGCCGTAGCTAATAATAATGGGGCCATCACGGAATTTGCCCAAGCTCAAGCCCTGGGATGGGGCGGTCATATTGCCGCGGATTGGGTGGCACATAACAAAAATTTGTTTCCGATATGCCCCGATGGCACAGGAGGTTCCATTAAACACTTTATAGGCGAATCTCTTTGTGAAGCATATTCGTTTTTGACCCAAGGTCCGCTTGATGCTGCGGATGACAAATCGATCTCATTTGATGACAAAAATCTATATCAAGCCCTACTCAATTACAGACTGATTATGCTTCATGACAGCGCCGTCATGAAGCATAAGATTATATCTGATGAGGAACTGAAGCAGCGAGCATTATCGACAACACTTTCAAGATCATGCATCCGTGACAGGATCAAAAGTTGGGCAACAAAACTGGCTATCATGCAATTTGCATATGGAAAAAGTATTGGTTCATGGGACCCGGTCAGGCGGTCGCTATTTCTCGATAGCATGAAGCGAAAGGGAGTAGAGAGCAACCGCGCACTCTCAGAGATGGCCGTCTATGCATGGATTAATAACCCAACACCAAGAGGGATGATACCGGATTACAGTGAACAAGTAGCCCCATTCTATAAAGAGAAGCTTTTGTCTACATCACAACAAGCAGCTACGCAGGCAAGAGCATTAGGGTCGGAGGATAGGAGGGCATCCGGTTTTGACCAGTATACAGCGCAAGAAAAAAGCATAGCTGTCGAAGCACAAGACTCGAATTTTTGGCAAGGCATAATAGATGGCGCTTGCAACAATGAACAAGTTGTGGTTGAGGAAACCGACACGCCGGACGGCCTGTACTCTGTTAATATGCGGATTTTAGATGAGCATGCGCTATGGGAAAGCGTTAAAGCATCAGCGTGCAATGAGGTTAATATGACTGATCCGGGATTTAGCATTTTGCCATTCTGGAAGAGGCTCCTCGTTGATGGTATAGCCGAACCAGATGTGCTCGCCGATATCGCACCGCCCCGAATCAATATCCGTTATCCACTCGATGGAGCCTTTATCAATACGGCGCTGCCTATAATAAATGTTGATATGGCTGATGGGCTCGATGGTTCCGGCATTGATTCAAGCACACTATCAATTTCGATCGATGATAATCCCTGTCGACATACGTTGATGTCGAATACTCTTACCGGGTCGCCGCTAACTAAGCTGCAGGAGGGTTTACATTATGCAACTGTTGCCGTAAGTGATAGGGCGGGGAGTACCGCACAATGTCATTGGATGTTTACCGTTGACACAATTCCGCCTAAGCCTTGCTACAAGGTCAAAAATAATACCATTACGCTAAATAAACCCAAGGTAGCAGTTGCGGTGCTATCAAATGAACCATCGTCGTTTTGCTTGGTAGTTTATCCGGTCAAGAGCGGTCGCATCGATATGGCAAATCCGGTTTATGGGCTAAGAACCGGTGAAGGTGAAGAGCAGCTAGTGTCCTGGAATGGCACGGACAATCGGGGTCAAAAAATTGCAGATGGTATCTATATGCTGAAACTTTATATAACCGATTTAGCTGGTAATACTAGGGCAATAAGCGCTCAGGTCAAAGTTGATCGGGATTAAATAAAATAGTTGACGGGTGGACCAAGCTAGCGTATATTAATAGCACAGATGCATAAAAGCACATATTCAACTAAGGGTGGTGTAAGTATGCGAAAATTGTTGCTGATATTTTTGATTGTTTGTTGCTGCTCTATTTTGTCCATACCGCTTGCCTTGGCACAGAGTGATTTTACATGGCCTGTTCCCGGCGACATCGTGGCAAATTTTGATCCGGGTGCGCATAGGGGCATTGATATCACAGCTAGCGTTGGAGCGGAAATCGTAGCAGCACAGGATGGGGTAATAAACTGGATCGGTAAAACCCCGCGCGGTGAACCCTGCTTAACAATAGAGCATCACGATGGTGTCACTAGTACATATCTACCGGTCGGTGCTCTGGTTGAAAAGGGAACCGTTATAAAGGCGGGAGATTTGATCGGAGTACTGTCATCAGAGATAGATCCATCGACGGAGGGACCGCACCTTCATTTCGGTATGTACGATACGGCAACCCGTGATAACAAATTATATGTGGACCCAGCAAATTATCTACCGGACCTTTCAGCGATGCACACAAGTAATAATGATATCAAAGCTGAAGTTCCGGCTGTGGAAGAAGGTAGTGAGATACTACCAGGCGAACCGGTACTACCATCATTAGCTATGCAAAATACGCGTGCAGATATATCTGATGCTCGTGGTGCGTCGCTAAACGAGCAGATTGGCATCGGTACTTTAGGGCAGAATACCGAGAACACATCAATCAATCAAATAGGGACAAGTATACAGGCTCCAGCCCAGGCCGAAGACAAAATCATTGTAGAAGATCCAAAAGCAGCGGAGCTAGCCAGCACCGTAAGGCCGAACGTGGCCACTAACATTATACCGTCTGATGAAGCCCGGGTTACGCCCCGGGTCACCGCAGTAGCAGCAAGCAAAAATGGCGTTGCTCAAATATCCGTAACAGGTACACCGAATAATACAGTTCTCGGTCAGGCCCAGGCTACATCCGTGGAGCCACGCTATGACCAACAAATAGACACTGAAAAAAGCACAACATTACGACCGGGGCATCGGCCTGGGGAGTTAGACATTAGTCTTAGTAAGGAGGTAATTGCGAAACACAATATAGTTCCAATAGGTATACAGGCAAACCCATTTAGTGCACGCAACCCGCTACACACGTCAGGCTTAGCGGCGAAAAAGCCAGCTCTTGCATGGCTAGAGAAGACATGCAGCTCACCTTGGCTGCCGAATGCTATAGCGTTGTTGGCTGTGCTGGTGATTGGTGCCATGGGGGCAGCTCGCTTTGTGCGAAGTGCACAAGATATTGGTACAAATGCGATTACTACGTCAATCGCATCTTGTTGACATCCACTTTGCCTGGTATAATCATTAGGTCCTATACTCCTGCTTCAGCTCAACTGAAGCCAATAGTCCGAGGGAGGTGAAAAAGTGAGGAACTACGAATGCATGATCATTCTCGAGCCCACTTTGGAAGCTGAGGCGATCGACGCACTGATCACCCGGTTTTCCGATTTGGTAAACAACAACGGTGGGAAGCTCGAAAACATTAACAAGTGGGGGCGACGACGCCTCGCCTATCAAATCGGTCAAAACAACGAAGGCTACTACACAATCATGACGTTCCAAGGTGAAAATCAAACGATTGACGAGCTCGATCGCGTTCTGAAGATTACCGATGGCGTTATTCGGCACATGATCGTTCGTCTCGAGAGCTAGGAGAAGACAATGGCCAGTTTAAATCAGGTGTTATTAATCGGAAGATTAACCAGAGACCCGGAACTTAGATTTACCCCCAGCGGCGCTGCGGTTGCAAATATCGGAATTGCAGTTAACCGCCGGTATAAAGGAAACGACGGCGAGTGGGTTGAAGAAGCGAGCTTTTTCAATGTAGTTGCCTGGAGCAAGCAGGCGGAATTCGTTAACGAATACCTGCGCAAGGGCAATCAGATTCTTGTTGAGGGTCGTTTGCAAAGCCGTTCATGGGAAACGCCTGAGGGCCAAAAGCGTTCCGCTGTCGAGGTTGTAGCAAACAGAATACAAGGCCTCGATAAGGGTGGAGCACGACCTGAAGATTTGATGGAACAAAGCGCCGATGCTGACCTGCAAGCTCTGGGGGATGTCGACATCGACGATGTACCATTTTAAGGAGTTGATTTAAGTGGCGGATTATGTTCGTAAGCCGCGTCGGAAATATTGTGCGTTCTGCAAGGACCACATCGATTATATCGATTACAAAGACACACAAATGCTGCGCCGGTTCATGAGCGACCGTGGCAAGATTAGGCCGCGCCGCGTAACCGGTACGTGTGCACAGCACCAGCGTGATCTCTCAATCGCAATTAAGCGGGCTCGTGAGATGGCGCTCATCCCGTACACGATGAGATAAGAATCGTTGCACTAGTCGTTGCAAAAGCCCTGCTAGGGAAGCAGGGCTTTTAGGCGTTTGGCACAGCGGCAAATCGACGAAGAGGGCTTTGTGTGCTAAGATAAAAAGCCCAAGATTAATATCTGTTGGAGGAGAATGATGAAGGTTATCCTTAAAGAGCCGGTAGCTGGCCTTGGAAAAATGGGAGATGTTGTAGCCGTTGCTGACGGTTACGCCAGAAACTTCCTTATGCCAAAAGGCCTGGCAGAGATGGCAACCAAAGGCGCCCTGCGCGATTGGGATCAGAAGAAGCATCTAATTATCAGGCGCGAGGCACAAGAGAGAACGGAAGCAGAAGAGATTGCAAACCTGCTTCGCGATAAAGAAGTTACCATTCCGGCCCGTGCGGGCGAGGAAGGCAAACTCTACGGTTCTGTTACCTCAAAAGAGATCGCCGAGGCGGTTTTGGCCCAGCTTAAGGTTGAAGTCGATCGCAAGAAAATCGAAAGCGAACATATTAAAGAGCTCGGTGAGCACCCGGTAACCATTAAGATTTATCCGGGTGTTGAGACCACGGTAAAGGTTAACGTAGTCGAGAGCAAAGAGGAGTAAATGAGGACTGCTGACGGATCGCAGCAGTATGTAAACTTTGATAAAGTTCCGCCGCATAATATAGAGGCGGAGCAGTCGTTGCTTGGCGCGATGCTGATCTCTCAGGAAGCGGTTTCTGAGATTCTAGAGATGCTCGCGCCAGAGGCATTTTATACCGAGGCGCATCGCCGTATTTACGAGACGATTGTAGATCTGTACGCCAAAGGGGAGCCCGCCGATCCGATTACGCTCTCTGAGGCGCTCTCGGCACGAGGCTACCTCGAGACGTGCGGCGGCAGGTCGTATATCCACACTCTTGTAGGCTCGGTACCGAGCGCCGCCAACGCAAAGTATTACGCGAAGATTATCGAGCGCAACGCCACGCTTCGCTCGCTCATCAGCGTTTCAACTGAAATCGCGTCGATGGGCTACAACGCGCCCGAGGACGTCGAAGGCTTAATCGACCGGGCGGAGGGCCTCATCTTCCAGATCGCCCACAAGCGCATGAGCGAGAAGTTCATCCATATTAAAGACTTGCTCAAAGAGGGTTTTGAGCTGGTTGAAAGCCTCTACGAAAAGAAGGAGCAAATCACCGGTGTACCGACCGGCTACCACGACATGGATAAGCTCCTTACCGGGTTTCACCCCGGGGACCTGGTTGTTTTAGCGGCTCGCCCCGCGATGGGAAAGACCGCACTCGCACTTAATTTGGCGACAAATATGGCGCTTGCCAACATCCCGGTTGCGGTGTTCAGCTTGGAGATGAGCCGCCAGCAGCTTGCACAGCGTTTGATGTGCGCCGAAGCGCGTATCGACAGCTATCGCTTGCGTACCGGTCACTTAGGTGATGACGATTGGGCAAAGCTCGCGCGCGCCGTCGGCAAACTCGCCGAAACTCCGATCTTTATCGATGACACGCCGAGTATCGGCATCCTTGAAGTGCGCGCAAAAGCCCGCCGGTTGTTCGCACGGCATTCGCCGGGCGTTATCATCGTTGACTACCTGCAGCTGATGCAATCGTATCGCCGTGTTGAGAATAGGCAGCAAGAGATCGCCGAGATATCACGAGGTTTAAAAATCCTTGCAAAAGAGCTTGAGGTACCGGTTATCGCGCTATCGCAGCTCTCGCGTGCGGTCGAGCAGAGAAGCGATAAGAAACCGCAACTCTCTGACCTGCGTGAGTCTGGAGCCATTGAACAAGATGCAGACATCGTTATGTTTATTCACCGCAACATGTACGGCAACTACGATGATATTAGCGCGGCTGAGGAACGTGCTTCGGCTGAAGTTATTGTCGCTAAGCACCGTAACGGCCCGACCGGTGTTATCAATCTCTACTTTAACGAACATTGCACGCGCTTTGAAAATTACGCAAAGACGAGCTAGCTAAATTGACGCAACAAAAATTCAAGATCAAAAGAAACCCCTTTGAAGTTCTCAAAGGGGTTTTGTTGTTCATAATCTGTAATTGGTATTTTTTGCTAACCGGTATGTGTTGCCTTTCAGCTTTACCGATCCGGTTTCGCTTTCGATTTACCGTCGCGTTTTTTCCGAAACGGGATAACGTTCGCGTGTTTCTTGTGCGGCGCCGCCTGCGGACCCTGGTTTGGATACCGCCCCTGCGGGGGCGCGCTGCGCGGTCTGTTGTACTGATTGTATTGACGCGCACGGTTTCTGCCGCGCAGCCATAACACTATAACTGCGATGACAAGACCGATGATAAGAATCCAGTAAATCGAGGTAACAGCGAACGTGGCGCGGGTTGCTGCGATGACGATTGCAAGCGCAACAAGTACAATATAGCTCTTATATTGCATGATCCGCTGCCATAGCGACGGACCTTTGCGCTCAGGGGAACCGCCATACTTCAGCAACGTGCCGCAATTAGCGCACTTGAATCCAGATTCGTATTTAGTTCCGCATTTTGGACAATATGACATATTCAATGATTATACGGTTTACGGGACTGTTTTTAAAGAGACGTGCGCACATAAATCTCGCGCAGCGCACATTTTATGGGTCATGTATCCTCTGAAACTCAGGCCTAAACGGTGCATGCGGATGGTAGTCGAAATATGTAGCATCGACAAATGTATAGCCTCTAGCCTTGAGCCCATGAATAATCATGGGAAGGGCTTTTACGGTCTTCTCACGGTTGAGCCGGCCATCATGGGCAAGAAGAATGCTGCCAGGCGTTGTGTAGTGTAAGATACGCCTGGCTTCGTCGGCCGGTGTGCGTGAGGCTTTGTGTTCAACAGCTATACTCCAGAGTAGAACGTCATAGTTATCTTTCTCTGCTATCGCAAGCGTGCGGTTGTCAAAAATCCCACGCGGCGGCCTGAAATATATTGGCTGCATGCCGGTTGCATGCTTAATTGCTTCGGCGCATAAACTGAGCTCGCGCTGGATGTCTTTCGGAGAATCATAGCGCAAGTTAGGGTGCGTGTACGTGTGGTTCTCAATAAGGTTGCCGTCCGCAACTATCTGTCGTGCCAAATCCGGGTGAGCGTCGACTTCATTACCGACTACAAAAAAAGTTGCCGGTACGTGTTCCTTTTTTAATATGCGCAGCACTTGGGGTGTATAGCGAACATCAGGACCGTCGTCAAATGTTAGGGCGATAGGCTTTTTATACGTTGTGTGATCGTAGAGGGTTGCGCGTGGCCGAGCGGGGTCTTTTTGGTGCGCAGTCGTAAGTAGCCCGCCCATAATGAGGAAGAAAATAAATGTGCTAACAATGATGACAATACGTCTTAATTTTACCATATTATTTGCCACGTAATCGGGATTAACGCCCTGCGCTTTTTATTCAAGAATTTATGCAAATATATTATACCGCGAAGTATCATCAAGAAAACTAATAACACTGCTTAGTTGTAAAGCGGTGTTCCACAATCGAGACATAATATGGATTGAGATGCAATCCTATGGTAAGGCCATACGCCAAGCGGTAGTTAGGTGACTAGTATAGGGGCACCCCTGAGAGTACATCTCAGCCGCGTAGGTTGCAGAAACGCGTGAATCTTTATACTATCATAGACATACCGTGGTCGTGCGGTTGAAGTGAACTGTTTTGGCTGGTACAATAAGTTAACTCACAAGCTCACATGAAATGGTCACACGTCTTTGGAGGAAGCGCTTTGGGTGTTGTAGTACAGAAATTCGGCGGTAGCTCGGTAGCCGATGTCGAGAAGATAAAAAATGTTGCCCGGCGTGTCGTGGCAACAAAAACCGAGGGTAAATCGGTTGTTGTCGTCGTTTCTGCGCTCGGCGATACTACAGACGAGCTTGTCGAACTGGCGCGTCAAATCTCGACCAAACCGCCTGAGCGTGAGATGGATATGTTGCTTTCGACCGGTGAGCAGATATCGGTCGCCCTGCTGGCGATGGCGATACATGAGCTTGGTCACGATGCAATATCATTTACCGGGTATCAAGTGGGTATTGTAACCGATGATTGTCATACCAAAGCGCGCATCGAAGATGTGCGCAGCGAACGCATTCAATGCGAACTTGAGAACGGCAAAATTGTTATCGTCGCCGGGTTCCAGGGTGTGACGCTCGATAACACCATCACGACACTTGGTCGTGGTGGCTCGGATACCACCGCCGTTGCCCTAGCCGCCGGTTTGGGCGCGGAGAAGTGCGAGATATATACCGATGTCGAGGGAGTTTTTACCGCCGATCCCAGGATCGTCCCGGAGGCCTCACTCGTCCCGGAGATCACATATGAAGAAATGCTTGAGATGGCTGCGACCGGTGCGAAGGTTTTGCAGCTGCGCTCGGTTGAGTTTGGCCGAAACCACGGTGTAATCATCAACGTGCGCAGCAGCTTCACCGGCGGTGCCGGAACGGTTGTCAAGGAGGAGAGCGAGGTTATGGAGAAGCCCATTATTAGTGGAGTAACCCACGATACAAGCGAGGGGAAAGTAACGATATTTGGTGTGTCGGATCAGCCCGGCATTGCAGCAAAAGTATTTAAACCGCTTGCGGCCGCCAATTTCAATATCGATATGATCGTGCAAAATGTAAGCTCCGAGGGCTTGACCGATATTTCGTTTACCATACCTTTGGATGATCTGCCGCGCGCTGAAAGCGTTATCGATGATATCGTTAAGGTGCTCGGAGCAAAAGGCCATAGCAACGACAAGAATATCGCCAAGGTCTCCATCGTCGGCGCCGGTATGAAAACTCATCCAGGCGTTGCGGCCGAGATGTTTGATGTATTGGCCGATAACGGCATTAATATACAAATGATCAGCACCTCACCGATTAGGATCTCGTGTGTGGTTGAAGGCAGCAAGATCGAGACTGCCGTTCGTGCGTTGCACGAGCACTTTCAGCTGAGCGAGGAGGCCGTTACCAGTGAAGCTCTATAACGTTGCCGTTGTCGGAGCAACCGGTGCGGTTGGTGAGGAAATGCGCCAGACGCTTGAGAGCCGCAACTTTCCAGTGGCGAATCTTAAGCTGCTCGCATCATCTCGCTCTGTTGGGAAGACGTTCTCATTTATGGGCGAGGAGAACGCGGTTGAAGAACTCACCAAGGATTCGTTTGATGGTATCGATATCGCGCTCTTTTCCGCCGGCGGTTCCATAAGTAAAGAGTTTGCTCCCGCCGCTGTTGAAGCAGGCGCTATTGTTGTCGATAACTCGAGTGCTTTCCGCATGGTTGAGGATGTACCGCTCGTTGTGCCCGAAGTAAATCCAGAGGATATCAAGAAGCATAGCGGGATAATCGCTAACCCGAATTGCACGACCATTATCATGCTGGTTGCGCTGAAGCCGCTCTACGATTACAGCCGGATTAAACGGGTGGTCGTTTCGTCATACCAATCGGCATCCGGAGCCGGCGCAAAGGGCATGGATGAACTGTTGCGCCAGACCAAGGCGTTTGCCACCGGCGATCCGATTCAGGTGGAGTTTTTCGCACATCAGTTGCTCTTTAACCTGATCCCGCACATCGATGTCTTTGAGGACAACGGCTACACCAAAGAAGAAATGAAAATGGTCAACGAGACCCGCAAGATGCTGCACGACGCAGACATTAAGGTCTGCCCGACTTGCGTGCGCGTTCCCGTTATGCGCGCTCACTCGGAAGCGATTTCCGTTGAGACTGAGGAGAAAATCGCCCCGGATAAGGCGCGCGAGCTTTTTGCCGCCGCACCGGGCCTTAAAGTTATAGATGATCCTGCGAACAAGCAATACCCGATGCCGCTTATCGCTGCCGGTAAGGACGATTGTTTTGTCGGCCGCATACGCGAAGATATCTCATGCGAAAACGGCCTTAACTTCTGGGTTGTCGGCGATCAGATTAAAAAGGGCGCCGCTCTCAATGCGGTGCAAATCGCCGAGAAACTCATTGAGGGATAGCACAGAAGTGAGCAATTCTAAACAAGGCGCCCCGACAATCGAGGAGGTCGCAGCTTTTCACGGACACATGTGCCCGGGTCTCGCGCTTGGGTATCGTGCCGCGTTGCTGGCACTCGACTGGCTCCAAGCCACCCGCGCCGATGATGAACAAACCATTGCAATTGTTGAGAACCGTGCGTGCGGGATCGATGCCTTACAGTGCGTTCTTGGGACAACGGCCGGCAAAGGCAATCTCTTCTTCAAGGACTACGGTAAACACGTCTATACCATCGCCGATAGAATTACCGGTAAAGCGCTTCGTGTTTCGGTAAGGCCGAAGGGGCGTTGGGGCAGGGAAGGCGAGACCCGCGAAGAAACGATCAAAAGGCTGTTGGTCATGCCGGCGGATGACCTCTTTGACGCTCGCGAAATAGAATCCGAGCTGCCGCCTAAGGCTGAAATCGTGCAATCGCTTATTTGTGATTCATGCGGCGAGTCGACAATGGAGACAAAAACCAGGCAATACCGGGGCACGACGCTGTGTATCCCGTGTTTTGAACAAAGAAGCGCATCGTCTGCCTGCTAGGAATAGCGTCTATTCACACATCATGAGGTTCTATCCTTCAATCGTTAGTTCTGTAACAGGCTTACTTTGCAACCGGTTGCCTAAGCGGACTTGTCATCGGGATATTCTGGGGGCTGTTTCTCTTAATCCAGGTTGTAACCTCATTGTGCACGGCCGGACCGCTTTTCTGCACGTTGCCCGCATCGAAACGGCAGAGCTTTGTCGATGGTGTAGAGCGGGTATTGAGGCCCGGTCGCATTGAGAGAATATATTTAAACCCCGCCGCAACCGCGGCATTGGTTGAGACCCAGTTTGATGCCCCATAGGGAAGCGCGAGGTAGCGTACCGGGTGCTTCAACTGATTCTCGATTACAACGCGTGATTTCAACAGATCGCTAAAAATTCTTTTCTCGTACTGGCCGAGCGTCTCTCGCTCACCGTTCCCGCGGTAGATACGGGCCATGAGCGCCGGCAAAGTCGTGCCTTTATCATCAACCGTTACATAGCGATGGTTGCTGTATGTGTGCGAGTAAAATGTAAAATAGCCGGTTCGCTGCATTTCGCGCATGTTGTCCCAGCTTAGGTACTGCGATATTTCGCTGCCTTTCCCGACATATGAAACGATAGCAAATATAGTGGCCGGAATATCGTTACTCTTTAAAATTGGGTACGCACACCGGTAGAAACTGTCGACTCCATCATCGAATGTGATAACGAGCGCGTTGGCTGGTAGCGCCCGTTTACCCTCCATGAACTGGGCAGCCGTATCGAGGGAGACGAAATTATATCCCAGCTTTTTAAGCGTTGTAAGCTGTTCGGTAAAATGCTCAGGGCTTATCGTATACGTGCTCTCATCCTCGGCGATACTATGGTAGTTAAGAATTACAAACCCATTGGTATAATACACCGGCGGCGTTGCTTGGTTTACTCCCGCCGTAGGTTTGGCTGTGCCGGCAGCTATCGCGTATGCTGAAGAGGAACTAAACGAAATGTTGATAATGATGAGAAGCACCGACAGGAGGACAAGCAGTACGGAAGCTCGTCGCACGTGTTTGATTTCGGTTATGTTTGTGCGGCTCGTCGCGTCGCAGCTTTCTGACAAACTCTATCGCTCCCTCGCCAAGACCATAAGCATCTACCATCATAACTCAGTACCTGCTTGATGTACAATCCGACCCCATAATATAAGGGCTCTTCGATCAATATCTCGATAATATCTATATCCTTAATCGGAAGCTTGCTAAACCTCATGAATATGAAACCGATATTAAAACTATCGGCTGGTTTTACCAGAAACGTAATGTCGTGATGGAGTGAGCTTTCTTGATAACAACGATGTATGGTTTGTGTATTCTCATAGCGATTATCGCGCTTTCATTTCGAAAGAGCAGCGAAGCTGAAGGCGCATCGATACTCGATATAAAAGCCACGACTCAGCTTAAGGGCCTTGCGATTCTTTTAGTGATCGTGTCCCACCTTAACGTGGTGCGCTTCATAAGCTTACCTGCAAGTTGCGCGTTTGCCGGTGCATGGGGTGTCGCCATGTTCTTACTGCTCTCCGGTTTTGGCCTTACGCAATCGTATGTTGCTAAAGGTCTGCAAATCGGTTTCATCCCCAAGCGTTTCAAAAAAGTCATTGTTCCATATATGCTGGTTACCGCGGTATGGCTTGTGCTCGACGTGGTATTTAAGAAGGCATCGTATTCCATACTGACGATTGTGCTCGGGCTGCTCGGTCTGGATTACACCAGTGCTATCGACCCGACGATGTGGTTCGTGACCTTTATTATCGCATGGTACCTGATCTTCTTTGCCATCTTTTCGCTTCCTATGCGTGATTGGGCAAAAGCGATCGTTCTGCTTATATTTGCATTCGCAATTCGTCACTTCGCACCCGATTTCTTACCGAGCCGTACGGCGTGGCAGTGGGGCCTTCACGCATATCCATTTGTGCTGGGTGTTGCGCTAGGGCTTTCGTACCGGAGTGCGGATCGTTTGGCTAAACCAGGTACGCAGGTGGGCGTTTTCGCTATCCTTGCGTGTACCTGCCTTATATTGTTTGGCCGAAGCGTAGCCGGGAGCCTTGCCAATCTCGACATCTACGCATTTTCCAATATTATGTTTTCACTTGGAGCGATTGCATGTACAGCCGCAATTCGCACGCTTGGCTACCGTTCAACGTTACTGGTAACTATAGGGTATATCTCATACGAGCTGTACCTCTTCGAATGGATGCTGCTCGATAGGTACAGCTTGCTGTCGCTGGTTAGCGACAAGTGGCTGGGGCTCGCCCTCTACCTGGCGGGCGTTACCGGTTTTGCTATTCTGTTGCAGCGGGCTTCGTGCGCTATCACACGCTGCAATACAGACCGTATGATAAAGCTCCCGAGTATCCGCCTCGCGCGCGGCCGGCATTCCGCACCGACGATTAATGAACTGCCGCTCTATGGGGGAGACATACCGCCGCTTCCAAAAGCACACCGTCACCGCTAGGCTTCAGAAATGTCCGATTTTAAGCTCGCGCGCCGGCCCAATGTGAACATCGGCCGTCGCACCGGGGATCGTCTCGCTGATGCGGCGCTCGACCTCATCCGCAATCGCATGCGACTGCTCGACTGTTAGGTTGCCATCGACCAGGATGTGCAGCGTTACCACCTTACGAGATCCGTAATCGTGCACGTAGATCGCGTGCACGCCCTTAATACCTTTAACCGAATGGGTGATGAGGCGTATGAGTTCTACCGTATCCTCGCTCGGCGCTTGACCCAACAGAAAACTCGATGCATCGAGCGCGATGGTGTACGCCGTGTAGAGGATAAACCCAACGACGGCAAGGCCGGCGATAGCGTCAAACCGGTTAAACCCAAAGTAGACGCCCGCTAATCCGATGAGGACGACGATGGCCGAGAGGCTATCGACCCGCTGGTTGGCTGAATCGGCCACCAGCATACGCGCGTCGATGCGCCGGCCTAAATCAATGGCGACCCGCGCCAAGAATTCCTTAAGAACAATCGTAAACACCAAGATGGCAATCGCGTAGATGCTGACGCGAACCGGTATTGGATTGATGAGACGCTCAATCGAAGTTGCTACAAGCTCGATGCTGAGCGCAACCAGGATAACCGCGATAATCAGCGTTGCTATGGCTTCAAAGCGACCATGACCGTACGGGTGCTCGGGATCGGCCGGCTGCCCGGCGATACGAAAGCCAACGATGACAATAAGCGACGACAAAATATCTGAGAGACTGTGGAACGCCTCCGCGATTAACGCGATACTGCCGCTTGCGACGCCGATGATAAGCTTTGATGTAAACAGGAATATCTCGGAGACCGTGCCGAGCACACCTTCGACGTAGCCGTAGCGCGCACGCACCTCGGGGTTTTTTACGTTCTGGTAGTTCGGCACGAAGTGCCGTAGCAGAAACGTGTTGAATCTGGCGATAAATCCTCTGTTGCGTTCAGCCCCCATAAAATACCTCTTATATAGTTTATTGGCTGAAATGAATGAGTTAAAAACAGGAGGAGAAGAGCGCTTGGTTACATCACAGCAGTAGCACTTTCATAAGCATAGGTATTATAGGGTATAAGTATATTTGATACCGTATATTAGGAAAGCTTATTCCGCTTATAATTATTATAACTTTTTTATATAATTATAGTGAATTCTGTCACGACCGGTGATATAATGACCTGGAGCAATGCTAAATGCCATGTGCTTGGTAATTCACAAAAGAAGATTGTGGAAGGGTGATGGTTATCAAAGGCATATTCAAAAGCTATAAAGGCAAATTGATCGTATTACTAGCTGTTATACTTTTATACTTCATACCGATCGTAAGAATTAATATTAGCCAGGCCATATTCATAATGAGCCAGTTCGACGTCGAGATGGTCAAGGGCTACATTCTTGGCTTCGGCATTTGGGCGCCGATTGCGTCGTTCCTACTCATGGTGTTTCAGTCGGTGATGGCACCGCTTCCGGCGTTTCTTATCACCTTTGCTAACGCTGCGCTGTTCGGGTGGATTTATGGCGCAATATTATCTTGGTCAAGTGCGATGGTTGGAGCTGCCGTATGTTTCTACATCGCCAGGTATTTCGGCAGGAACACCGTTGAGAAGCTCACGTCGCGAACAGCCCTCGACGCCGTCGACAAGTTCTTCGAAGATTACGGCAAGTACGCGATTCTTATCGCACGCCTACTTCCATTCATATCGTTCGATATCGTCAGCTACGCCGCCGGTTTAACCGGCATGGGGTTCTGGTCGTTCTTCATCGCAACCGGTATAGGCCAGCTGCCTGCGACGATTGTTTACTCGTATATCGGCGGGATGCTAACAGGCACCACGAAAACGGTAGTTACCGCGCTACTCGTGCTATTTGCCGTAAGCGCGTTAACCATAATGCTTAAGAAAGTATGGACCGACAAGAAAAAAGGGGAGGTAAAAAGTGTTGGGCAAGAAGTTTAAGTTAAAGCATGCAATTGTATTGCTTGCATGCTTTGTGCTGGTCCTTGGGGTGATCGGATGCTCGCAACAAACGGCAACGAATTCGTCCTCAGACAGCAGCACAACCGAGACGACAGCCAAATCGGCCACAGCTGATACGAACGTGTCGTCTGCCTTTGATACTTCGGTGTATAAGAATAATGATTTTTTCATTACACCGGAGGAGCTCAAAGCGCAGTTGGGAAGCGATAACCTAGTTCTGCTCGATTGCAACAAACCTGATGTCTATGCAAAAGAGCACATCTCAGGCGCTGTCAGCATAGGTATCGCCGCATTCTCCGACAAAGTTGGAAAACCTGGAGATCCAGGATGGGGAACCATCAAGAAAAAAGCGGATTTAGCAAGAACGCTGCAATCATTCGGTATTGATAATGACAAAACCGTTGTTTTCTACTCTGATGCGTTCCAGGGGCCAGGCGCCGATGGTAGGGCGGTTTGGCAGTTAAAACAGGCAGGCATGACCAATGTCAAGATGCTTGTCGGAGGTCTCTCGTACTGGAAAGAGCTCGGCAATGAAGTAACGGCTGAGCCGGCACAGGCTAAAGCGACCACGAACGAGGTCACCCTGCAGGATTACGACCCGAGCTATTCCGCCAACAAAGACTATGTCTTCAAAAACCTCGGCAAACAGGTTTTGATCGACGCCAGAACGCCAAAGGAATTCGCCGGTTCACAGAACGCGGGAGAGCCGAGAGGCGGCCACATCAAGGGTGCAATCAACATACTATGGCTCGACTTGTTGAACAAGAACGGTACGCCGAAGACCCCGGATGAGATCAAAGCGATTATGGCGAAATACAACGTCACGCCTGAAACTGATTTCACCGTCTACTGAACGATGGGCATTCGATCCGGGTATACATCCATGATCCTCAGAGCAGTTGGCTTTGAGAAAGTAAGAAATTATGAAGGTTCCATCTACGAGTGGAGCGGAGATCCGAAAATGCCGATGGAGCAATAGTAGCTGCATTTGGTATATGATTGAAAAGATCGTTTAGAGTTTAATACCGGCCGCTGTGATATCACGGCGGCCGGTTGCTTGCTTCTGTATTCCGCGCAGCATCTCCTGTATCCTTAAAATGTATGGATGAAATTACTAATTTTCTACATTATATAGAGCATAAATCGGAATATGACGGGCAGATCACGCACCAGCGCATACTTGCACCGGTGCCTGCGAACCATGCCGAGCCCGAGAACCAGCTGTCACCAGAAATGCGTGAGCGCCTGCAAGCCATCGGCATCGACGCGCTCTACTCCCACCAGGCACGCGCTTATGACCTGGTGAAGGACGGGAATAACGTGCTCGCGGTAAGCGGCACGGCAAGCGGGAAAAGTTTATGCTATAACCTGCCAGTGCTCGAAGCGATGCTTACCGATAAGAAGGCGAGGGCGCTGTATTTATACCCCACAAAAGCGCTCGCGCAAGACCAATTGCGCGCGCTCGGCGAGCTTGAATTTCCGGGCATGATCGCAACATATGACGGCGACACGCCGCGCGAGGCGCGAAGCGACATCAAGCGCAACGCCTCGGTCGTTTTAAGCAACCCCGACATGCTGCATATCGGTATCTTGCCGTATCATAAGCAGTGGGCAACGTTTTTTCTCAACTTGCGATTCGTAGTAATCGATGAAGTCCACGTGCTTCGGGGCATTTTTGGCTCAAACGTGGCGCAAGTCATCCGCCGGCTTCGCCGGATTTGCCACCACTACGGCAGCCATCCGCAATTTATTATGGCATCGGCGACGATAGCCAATCCGCAAGAGCATGCCGAGCGCCTGACCGGCCTCGATGTTCGCGTCGTGGCCGACGACGGGGCGCCGCGCGGGCAGAAGAATTGGGTTTTTTGGAACCCACCGTATATCGATGACAGCCATGCCAAACGGAAAAGCGGCAACTGGGAGGCGACCTGGCTTTTAAGCGAACTTTCGAAAGAATATTTCCGAACGATCGCATTTAGCAAATCGAGAAAAGTGGCCGAACTGGTGCTCAACTACACCCGGCGCAATCTCCTCGGCCGTCCCGATATCGCGCAGCGGGTTGCCTCGTATCGCGCTGGCTATCTGCCGGGGCAGCGCCGGGCAATCGAAGAGCGCCTGTTCTCCGGCGAGCTGCTCGGCGTCTCCACGACCAACGCGCTGGAGCTCGGCATCGATGTTGGTGCGCTCGATGCCGCCATCATGAACGGCTTTCCCGGTACAATATCCTCGGCGTGGCAGCAGGCGGGACGGGCGGGTAGAACTGTCGGCGAGTCGCTCGCTGTTCTCATCGCCGGAGACGACCCGCTCGATCAATACTATATCAACCATCCGGAATATTTTTTCGGGCGGACTTTTGAAGAAGCGGTTATCGATCTCGACAATACCAAAATCATGGGCAAACACCTGCGCTGTGCGGCGTACGAGCTGCCGCTTACCGTTGCCGATCGGCACTACTTCGGCGAGAGTTTCGAGGTGGTGGTGTACGGGCTGATCGCATCCGGCGATCTCAAAGAGCGGAAAGGCTCATTCTATGTCGGCCGGATCGGCTTCCCGGCACGCGACGTAAATATACGCTCGGCATCGCAATCGATGTATGAGATCGTCGACGAGGGCACTGGCCAGCTGCTCGGAACGACCGAGGCCGCGCGGGCATTTCACGAGATTCATCCCGGTGCGGTCTATCTGCACCAGGGCGAATCCTATGCGGTTCGCGCGCTCGATTTGGAAGAGAAAATGGCCTTTGTCACCAAAGCGAGCGGCGACTATTATACTGAACCGCGGGAAGATACGGAGGTTGCTGTTCTCTGTGAGCTTGAGAGCCGTCCGATTGGCCCATCGGGGCGCGCCGAAATTAGCTTTGGCACCGTTGAGGTCACGAGCCATGTTATTGCGTACCAGAAAAAGGCGCTGACCGGCGAGGTTCTCGGTATGGAAGAATTAAAGCTGCCGCCGCAAAAGTTTCAAACCGAGGCGCTGTGGTTTACCGTGTCCGATGATATCGTCAACGGGCTGGATATGGACGATGCTGATCTCGCTGGCGGCATCCATGCGGTCGAGCATGCGGCGATAGCTCTCTTGCCGATGTTTGCGATGTGCGACCGCTGGGATATCGGCGGTGTTTCCACCCCGTACCACTACTATACCGACCAGGCAACCATCTTTATCTACGACGGCTTTGAGGGCGGTATCGGTATCGCCAAGCGCGGTTTTACGGTGGCCGAGGAGCATCTGAAGCGAACGCTCGAAGCGATTATCCAGTGTAAATGCGAAGCGGGCAACGGCTGCCCTTCATGTATCCAGTCGCCGAAATGCGGTAACTGGAACGAACCGCTCAATAAACGGGAATCGATTCGGATTCTAAAAGAGATTTTGAAGAAATCGTAATTACGATACGGGGAACGACGGCACAGCTTGCCGCTTTTTCTGGTCCGTATGAGATTTCAGCCATTCATCGACTTTCTTTAAATATGCTTTCGCATGGATCGTAAAGCGACTTTCTTTGGGCGCGAGTTCGACTACTTTTTGGAAGCACTGTACAGTTGACCCAATATTACCTTCTTGAGAGAGCATGAGCCCCAGGTTATAGTAGGCGCGATAATTTCTGTTATCCATGTGGATAACCTTTGCCAGTTCTTCTTTGGCGACACCGTTTTGCCCCAATTTGAAATATGAGACCGCCATATCGGTTCGCACATTAGCGTTTGTCGGATCGATCACCAAAGCCTGTTTATAGTATACGATTGCCTTGTTGTAATGCCCTTTATTGTTTTCCAAGTTAACAAGGTCGAAGTAACTATCTCCCATGCCGATCAGCGCGCTCACATCGCGCGGGTTTTTTTCTAAAGCTTGTTGAAGCGCTTTTTGTTGAGATTTAATTGCATTACGCTTCTTTATGGTTTCTGCGCGCTGTTTAGCGGTTTGCTGATCTTTCACGGTAGCAGATGTGGTTCTACCTTTAGACTTAGAACTGGTAGCGACGTTTTTCAGATTCGACGCGCAGGATAGCACGGCCAGCGAAAGCAAAAGCAAGAAGAGGCAGACTATTATGTTTTTTATAGGCACGTGTTGCATTGTTGTATCCTTGCCGTGCAGGGCTAACAGGCGTTAGATCACAAGATCAATATATTTAGTATATACCAAGACAGGGAATAATTACACGGTAAAGCGCTTGGTGGCTGCCTTAACTTGCCCGGGGGCCGATTTTTGTGCCGGCGTTGTGCTTATTGTTTTCGTGCACAGCCAGGACGGCGCAGTAGAGCTTCGTAAACTCCGATTCGATTTCACCGGTGATAGGCTTGGCAAAGACCACTTTGATCCGATACCGGAAGCTCAGGAACAAGAGAATCTTTTTCAAACCGTTTACATACCCTTCGCCGTGCTTAAACGTTCCGAGAATGACGGCCGGCAGTACCGGAGCCCCGCTCTTTTTTGCTAAAAAATCGACGCCCTCTTTAAAGGGAAGGAGCTCGCCGGTAATCGAGCGTGTGCCCTCTGGAAAAATGCCTATGGAGTTACCTTCCTTCAGTACTGCAAGAGCCGTTTTTAGTGCTTTGAGCGGTTTGTTTGTATCAAGAAAAATTGTGCCGGTCAGGCTAAGAAACGGTGATAAGCCGGCGTCGTAGATTTCTTTTTTGGCCAGAAATCGCACGGGTATGAGCTGCGAGGAAGACGGCAAAGATGCCGCGAGCGCTAACGGATCGAGATAACTCGTATGGTTTGCAATGAGGATGACCGGAGTATCCATGCTCGCAACGTGCTCTAATCCCTCGACCTCGAAACGGGTAAAGATTATGAATATAAGCCGGAATACTTGCCGGACTCGTCTCCACATAAATGTAATCATAGCGCTCCTCATGCTACATGGTACCGGGTATCATCCGCTTAGGCGAAGCCAGAATAGCAGATATGAGAACATGAAGAATATCGGCATTCTTAGCAGGCGTCTTTACGTAATGGTATTATTAATAATGTAAGAAAATTGTAAGCAAATCAATATCGGCCGGCTATAGCCAGGCGGTTGGTTGGTTTGGGGAGTAAATACAGCGTAGGTATTGACGAGCCCAAGGTCGTAACGTACCATAAAATAGGTTCTAAATATGTAACAATAGTAACGCATCAGGGGCATTGGTGATTCGGATTTTTGCCCCTGATTTTATAGACAAACCAATCAAGGGAGGCATGTGTATGGCTATGGTAGATAAAAGCTGCAGGGAATTTATCGACGAGTTAGCATCGAAAGCGCCGGTGCCCGGAGGCGGAGGAGCTGCCGCGATGGGTGGAGCGATCGGTATGGCGCTCTCGAACATGGTGGGCAATCTTACCGTTGGCAAGAAGAAGTACGCAGAGGTAGAGGACGAGGTGAAAGAGCTCCTCGCCAAGGGTGAGCAGATTATCGCCGAGCTGGAAATGCTGGTCGACAAAGATGCCGAGGTGTTTGCCCCCCTCTCAAAGGCTTACGGTATGCCGAAAGATACTCCCGAGCAGATCGCAGCGAAAGAAGAGGCTCTCGAGAAATTCTCGAAAGAAGCGTGTTCGGTTCCTATGGAGATTATGCGTAAATCATATGAGGGCATTAAGATACACAATCGGATGGGCCAAATCGGCAGCATGCTGGCGATATCGGATGTCGGCTGCGGCGTCGTCTTTCTAAAAGGCGCTTTGCAGGGCGGCATGCTCAATGTTGTTATTAATCTTAACGGCATCAAGGACCAGGAGTTTGTTAAAACCAACCGCGACGAGATGAACCGGCTCTTAAGCGAAGGGTCAAAGCTCGCGGATGAAACCCTGCAACTTGTTCTCGATAAGCTTAGCGAATAAGGAGGAGACCTCATGGCGGAAAGACTTGCCGGAAAAGCAGTCGCCGATGCGATTAAAGAAGACCTCACGAAAAAGGTCGAAGAACTGAAGGCTAAGGGCATTACCCCGAAGCTTGGAATCGTGCGCGTTGGTGTGCGCCCGGATGATCTCTTTTACGAAGGCGGGGCAAAAAAGACGTGCGATGCCGTAGGTATGGCTTACGAAGTCTTTGAGTATCCCATTGATATAGATCAGGAGAGTTTTGAGCAGGCGATCCTGTCTGCCGGCGCTAATCCTGATATCCACGGCATCTTGATGTTTGCGCCGCTACCAAAAAACCTTGATGAGCGCAAGATCCGCTCGCTTATACCGGTGGAAAAAGACGTCGATTCGATGAATTTGGCCAGCGCCGCCAAGGTGTTTGCCGATGATCCGACCGGTTTTGCCCCATGTACGCCGACCGCATGTATGGAGATCCTTAAGTTCTACGGTATCCCGCTGAAGGGTAAACGCGCGGTTGTTCTCGGCCGTTCGCTCGTCGTCGGCAAACCGGCGGCAATGCTGCTCTTGCGTGAGCATGCAACAGTAACGATCTGTCACTCGCGCACCGAAAACCTGCCGGAAGTATGCCGGGAAGGGGATATTCTCGTCGCAGCGGTCGGTCGCGCCAAGATGGTCAAGGCCAATTACGTTCGACCCGGCCAGGTAGTTATCGATGTCGGCATTAACGAAGATCCGGATAACCCCGGAAAATATGTCGGCGACGTCGATTATAACGAGGTCGAGCCCATCGTCGAGAAGATCACGCCGGTGCCGGGCGGTGTCGGTTCTGTTACAACCGCCGTGCTCTGCAAGCATACGGTGATGGCCTGCGAGATGCAGCACAACCTGGCGCTTGCATAACGAAACGCAAATCGTTACGTATAAGCCGGCATCGATCATTGTATATGCAGCCGATATATAGGCGGGTTTGCTCTAAACGGGCAAACCCGTATTTTTTTGCTCGTCGCTTTTTTGCTCGCGGATCAGCTTTTGAACGCTCGCGCTAGCCAGGCGCAGACACTTTGGGCAATCCCAATAATAGCCTGCCATAAATTTACTGGTCTATTACCGGTCGAGGTGGTATTATTGCGGCGGTTGGCGACTTATACCCGAGGTCAGATATGAGGACGAGTATCGATTTACACAATTTTCTACAATCGCTCGATATTCCGCACGAGATAAACCTCGTCGAAATATCGGCCACAACCGTGTCGATGGCGTCTTTATACTTAGGTCTTGAAACATCTGAGATCGCCAAGACGCTTATCGTTGAAGCGGATGGTGTCCCGGTAGTCGTTGTTCTGCCCGGGAACCGCCGTCTCGATATCCGAAAACTTAAAAAGATAACCGGTGTGAGCGATGTCCGGTTTGCCGATCCCGGGGATATGGTTGCGATAACCGGCTACGTGCGGGGAAGCACGCCACCGCTCGCACATGACAAAATGCTGCCACTCTATGTAGACCAGCGGTTGCTTACCGAGCCCGTCGTCTACACATGTGGCGGACAAAGCAACACCGTTCTCAAAATATGCCCTAACGATCTTGTAGCCGCCGGTAACGCCCGTATCTGCGATATCGCAGATGACGGACGCGTTTAGGCGAGACCTGCCATAATTGTAACAACTACGTACGATACCATTATTCATATTTCTTAAATTAATCTTCACGATGTATGTACCGGCCTTGTCGGCGATAGGCTCATCATATATTATTAATGAAAAGCCAAAAAATGACATTAAGAAAAAGCGACGTTATGGCGCTTTTTCGATTGTCTACAAATATAACTTCCATATAAGCGGGTTGGGGCGCCGCAGCAAAAATCTTGATTTCCCACCCCTCGATTTGATCTTACTCATGAGCATATTATTCGTAGAAAAAGGACTGTGCAACGAATGCTATGCATGCGTGCGTGCATGTCCGGTAAAAGCGATAAAGATAGTGGACGGACAGACGGAGGTCCTCGATGAGCGCTGCGTGTATTGCGGACGCTGCACGCTGACGTGCAGCCAGAACGGGATACATACGGGCGGGGATCTCGAGCGCGCCTTCAATCTGTTATCGTCCACTAGGAAAACCGTGGCGATGCTTGCGCCGGAGTACCCGGCGTCGTTTTATCCCATGGCAACCGAAGAGCTGGCGTTTCTTATAGAGAACGCCGGTTTTTACACGCACGAAGATACCATCCTCGGTGAAGAAATCGTTGCGCGCCAATACCTGCGCTATTTTGCGTCGGAGCTGGATACGCCGGTGATCCGCTCGACATGCCCGTCTGCAAATGCATGGATTGAGAAGTATCACCCTGAACTCGTTGCCTGCCTGGCGCCGATTATCACGCCGATGGAGGCACAGGCGCGGCTTATCAAGAGTATCTACGGCGGTGATGTCGCCATCGTTTACGCCACGCCGTGCATTGCGGCCAAAGCTGAGGCGAGCGCATCGGGGCTGATCGATGCCGTGCTTACGTTCAAGGAATTCAAACAGCTGCTCAGGATGCGTTTTGTTGCCGGACAGGACAACACACTTCTTGAAGCCGCCGCAAAACCCGAAGTTAAACGGCGCTACTCGGTTGCCGGAGGCTTCCCGCGCCCGACAATCGCCCAGTATAACCTGCTCGATCCGGCGTTAATGGTTATGCGAAATGTGACCAGTTTGGACGGCCTTGCTGAGGCGGTGCGCTCCGGTGCGCTGCGGGCAAAGTTTATCGATCTTCTGGTATGCGATGGTTGTGTCGGAGGGCCGGGGATTGATTCCGACAGTAACATTTACCTGCGTAAACACATTATCGAAAGTATCTATGAGAGGCGACTGACCAAAGCATCGCAGCAGCTCACATTCGATCAGCTTGAGCCGTATTTACCGGAGATTGGAACAGCAAAAGCGTTTGCCGAGCGCCGTGTTGTCGAGACGCTCCCGAGCGAGATGGCGATTCACGATATCCTTGCCGAAGGCGAGAAGTTCGACCCGGAGGATGAGCTTAATTGCGGTGCATGCGGCTATAAAACATGCCGCGAGCAGGCAGCTGCTATCTACCAGGGTATTGCCGATTGGAAGATGTGTTTTCCGTTTCAACGTAAAGTATATAACCGGATCATCAGCCAGCTTAAAGAGACGGCGGTAACCGATGGTTTAACCAACCTTGCCAACCACAAGAGCTTCCTCGAGCGCCTCTCGGTCGAGTTTAACCGTGCCCAGCGCTACGGCTCGGAACTGTCACTGGTGATGATCGACGTGGATACGTTCAAAGACATTAATGATACCTACGGGCACGTCACCGGCGATTCAGTGCTCAAGGCGATCGCCGCCACGCTCAAAGGAAACTTGCGCCAGTCCGATCTCGCAGCCCGCTACGGCGGCGATGAGTTTGCGCTCATCCTGCCCGAAACCAGCCTGGAGAAAGCCGCAAAGGTAGGGGAGAAACTGCGCGGAAGGGTAGAAGCAAGCCCGATTTCTCTTGAGCCCGATATCGTAGTCTCGACGACTATTAGTATCGGCGTGAGCGCGTTCACCCCGTCGATGGGTGATCCACTGGCGTTAGTCCAGAAGGCCGACGAAGCGCTCTACAAGGCAAAAGAAGCCGGGCGCAATTGTACGGTCGCCCTGAGCGGCGAGGTCATCGACAGCGATCAAGCTGCACAAACTACCAAATAGCTGCGACCGTTACCCGTTCATTTCATTACTGGCGCAAATGCGCTTTCTACCCTAGCATACTTACAGTTATTATAGTATCAGCATGTTGAACCTAGCGTGTTTTGGGAAGCTTTCAACGTGATGGAACGCATATTTCAGGGTAGGAGGAGCGGCAGTGAAGACAGAGACCGTCACCTCGGCGGGCGGCGTTATCTATTGTGAGAATAAGCGTCGTTTCGAGGTGGCATTAATCGCCCTGAATAATGGCACGATTTGGAAGCTACCGAAAGGGCTGGTCGAGAAAGGTGAAAGCCTGAGGGAGGCTGCGCTCAGGGAAATCCGTGAGGAAACCGGCTTAATTGGTGAGCCAATCGCGGAGCTCGGTCATATCGATTACTGGTTCGTCTGGCGTCAGAGCGGCTCGCGCTACCATAAGTTCGTCTACTTTTATCTGGTTCGTTGCACCGGTGGAGACATATCCGAGCATGATTTCGAATCCGAAGAAGTGCGTTGGTTTCCGATTGACGAAGCGATTGAAAAACTTACCTATAAAAGCGAGCGCGATATCGCTGTAAAAGCGCGCGATATGCTGGGGAGCCGGATTGCGTGATATGCGCTTCGTTTTATGGGCGTTATTACGTAAGATGCACATATGAGCTTTATTGATATTATCGGGCCTATTCTTATCGGGTTTTTTGCCGGCTATCTATCCGGGCAGTTTGGGGTAGGGGGCGGAGTTCTAATGACGCCCGCGCTTCGCCTGATTCTCGGCACGCCGGCCTTGGTCGCTGTCGGCACGCCGGTGCCGGTTATTATCGTCTCGGCGGTTACCGGCGCCGCTACTTATTACCGGAACGGCTACGTCGATCTGCGCTTGGCGCGAGACCTCGCCATAACCGGGATGATCGGAGCGGCGCTCGGCGCTTATACCACCCGATTCGTTAACGGTGACATCATTCTTCTGATAACCGCGGCAGTTTTTATATTCATAGCGCTTAACTATATTACCGGCCGGGGAGAAAGCGCTGTTATTTGGGAGCGGTTCACCGCTGCGCGCAGCCATGCCGTGATTACCTCTGCGCTTATTGGTATGTTCGTAGGTTTTTACTCGGGGTTCTTAGGCCTCGGCGGCGGGTTTTTACTCGTTCCGGCGCTTACCATAATCTTCGGTAAGGATATAAAAACGGCGTTCGGCACGTCGCTCGTCGTTATTATCGCTTACGCGATTCCCGGCACTATCGTGCATTTCTTGCTCGGGCATATCCAACCGCTTCTAGTGCTGCTTCTCTCCATTGGCATTATACCGGGGGCGGCGCTCGGCTCGCGCATCGCCATCGGGCTGCCGGAAGCGACACTGCGGCGCATGTTCGGGTTCCTGCTATTGGTTATTGCTCTTTATTTTGGCATAGCCGAGATCAGGCAGCTGTTTGCGTAGCCACGTGGTGGCTACGTTCCGTTACGATAATCAGCAGTACAGCACCTACAATCGGCGCTGGCGGCATGGTACTATTAAGCTGTCTTAAACCGTACTGATTGTAGGATTATTGTGAAGAGCAAACGACGTCCCGAAGCTATAATGCATGCCGCAAATAACAACGCCAAAAACCACATCATTGACCGTGTTGAAGATTGTGTAAAAGACCGGCACGTGCAGGTGCTTTCGCTCATTGTACTGCTCGGCCTGGTGCTTCGCCTCTACCATCTGGGGGTGGAAAGTATCTGGCAAGACGAGGGCTTTTCGATCCATTACGCAGGGCTTTCGCTGGCGGACATCGCGGGGCAGCTTCCCCAGATTGATCTTAACCCGCCGCTTCATATTATCTTGCTTCATTACTGGATGATGCTCTTCGGCCAATCCGAAGTTGTGGTACGGCTGCTCTCGGCACTTTTTGGCGCGGGCGCAATTATTGCAATCTACCTGGTAGCTACCAGGCTGTTTAAGCGAGCCGTTGGCTTGCTCTCGGCCTCGTTTCTGGCGCTCTCGCCGTTTATGGTCTATTACTCACAGGAAGCGCGGGGCTATAGTCTTCTGGTTCTGCTGACGCTGCTTTCGTTTTACTTCTTTCTACGGCTTCTGGAAAAACCCACACGCGGCGTTATTGCCGGCTACACGGTAGCCAGCGTTCTATTACTCTACGTGCATCTCTTTGGGATATTTCTCGTTATCGCGCAGAGCCTCTATTACATCAGCGTGCGCTTTTTAGTAAAACCGGCTGCCAGGGGTCTCAACGAGCGCTCACTAAAAATCTGGTTGCTAACGCAAGCAGCCCTACTCATTCTATACGTACCGTGGCTGTGGGTGCTCTATAGCCGGCTCTCGCTTCTTGCGGCTAACAAGGTGGGGCTCGGCGCGTGGTCGATACAAAAACCCACGTTGATGTCGCTGGTCGACATGGTGAGTTCATTTTCCGGGGGTGCGTTTGCGGCGCTCATTCTGGTTGGTCTCTCAATCGTTGCCATCGTTGATATCTTCGAGAATAAAAGTGCGGATGCCCGGGCGGATAAAACAATGGGGGACAAGGTACATCACGTTATCGCCACCGCCGATAAGAATTTTCACGATAGCCGGCGCTCGCTTCTTTTTGTGTTGTTGTGGCTGCTCGTGACGGTTGTTATTGCATTTTTTGTCTCACTCGTAGCGGTGCCCATGTTTGCGGCAAAATATATGATCGGAGCGGTGCCGGCACTCTTTATGATCGCCGCGCGAGGGGTGGCCGCGCTCGAGAATCGCTATGCAAAAGCGGCAGCCATCGCCATCGTCGTAGTTATTTCGGTTGTTGTTTTATGGGGTTACTACGGCGACACGGTTAAGGAGCCCTGGCGCGATGCGGTGCAGGCGGTTGAATCCCAGGCGCAGCCCGGGGATGTCGTGGTGTTTAATATAGGTGCATGCCGCTTTAATTGCTTTGACTACTACGCCAAACGCACGGATATTACCAATATCTCGTTTCCGCAAGATGCTATTACGGTTGATGACACGGCGCTTTGCAGTGTGCTGCCGCAGCTGAAAGGGCACGGGCGTATCTGGTTTGTCTTTCTTGGCATGCCGCAAAACCTCGACGCGCCGCGCAGGGCGCTTTCATCCGGCTATACTGTTGCCTACCGGCACATATTTACTGCCAAGCAAATGTATCCCATTAATGTGTATCTTTTTGAGAGCAGGTAGACGTGGCAATTCGTCAGCAATCTAGTATAATCGAGGTAGAACAGGGACGGCGGGCACAGCTGTGGCGCGGTCCTTTTTTATAAGAGTAATGAAACGCATTTACAAAAGTTGCCCGATGCTTTTATTAGCTTGAGGGGTCGTGCAAGATGACCATGAGGAAGCAGGACGAATACCGGTCTAATATGCTGTATTACCTGGCTGAGAGTCTGGTGCTCGGCAGCCTGGTTGCGATTGCCGTGTATTACCTGAGCACGCACTTCTTTAAAGCCTCGAGCAGTACGGTCGCTTTCTTTATTATCGCCATTCCATCGACGGCGATGGGATTCGCCTCGGTCACACTGTTTCGCCTGCGCGCACAGGAGGAGCATAATAAAGCGCGAGAATCGCATAAAATCCTGGATATTACCAGTAAAACACTGCCTTACCTGCGCAAAGGATTGAATTATGAATCGGCGCAAGGTGTAAGTAAAATCATCCACGACCACATGGACGCCATGGCGGTTTCAATTACCGATGCAAATACCATCCTCGGTTTTTGCGGCGTAGGCGACGACCATCACTTGATCGGAAAGCCGATCCTGACGCGGGCGACCAAGGAATCGATTGAGACAAATACGACGCGCATTCTTACCTCGAAAGCCGAGATCGGCTGCCCGATGGCGACTTGCAAGCTTAAGGCAGCTATTGTCGTGCCGCTTGAACAGGTAGGAAAACCGGCCGGCGTGCTGAAATTCTATTATGATAATCCGGCTCATCTTACCGAAAGCCGTATTGCAGTAGCCGAGGGTTTGGCACAGTTGCTGTCGACGCAGATAGAGCTGTCCGAGCTTAACCGGCAAAAAGAGCTTGCCTACGATGCCGAGCTGCGCGCACTACAAGCCCAAATCAACCCGCACTTTCTCTTTAATACGCTAAACACCATCACGTCGTTTGTGCGAACCGACCCGAACAAAGCGCGGAAACTACTCATCCAGTTCTCCGATTTCTTTAGAAAATCACTCGAGTGGAAGGGCGGCTTTATTACGCTTGCCCAGGAGCTCGATTATATTGCAAACTATCTGGTCCTTGAAAAGGCGCGCTTCAGCGAACGCCTTGTAATCGATTTCGATATCGATCCGGATGCGCAAAACTGTATTTTGCCTGCCCTTTCAATCCAACCGCTGGTCGAAAATGCGGTCAAGCACGGATTCTGTGCCGAGGGGCAGCTGGAAGTGAGCGTTATCGTGAAGCTCGGCGACGAGGACCTTTATGTCACCGTGGCTGACAACGGCAAGGGAATTTGTGAAAAAGAACTAGACCAGGTACTAAAATTTGGTTATGGTAAAGGCAGTGGAATAGGTCTTAGCAATGTCAACGAGCGGTTGAAGAGCATTTACGGTGAAGATTACCAGGTTAAAATCGACAGCAAGGTTGACTGCGGCACGAATGTGCATCTTAATATCCCGATCTCCAGAAGTAAGAGGGCAGAATGAAGATAAAGACGTTAATCGTTGACGACGAAGCGCCGGCACGCTCAGAACTGCGCTATCTGCTCGAGAGAAATGCGGATGTTCAGGTTATCGGTGAGGCGACCAACTCAACAGAAGCGCTTGAGCTTATTAAAGCACTCAAGTACGATCTGGTGTTGATCGATATCCAGATGCCGGGTCTCTCGGGGCTCGACGTCGTTGCTGCGCTCAAAGACGTGCCGCACGTGCCGGCCGTGGTCTTCGTGACCGCGTTCAGCGAGTATGCGGTCAAGGCATTTGAGCTTGATGCAGTCGACTATCTGGTAAAGCCCATCGATGAGGAACGTCTTATCCAGACTATTGCGAAAGTGAAGAAACGCGTCGATACAACGCAAGTCGTGCAGGCCCCCACCCGGAAAGCAGAACAGCCCGCTGAAAAATCGGTCATCGATATCGACAGGATACCGGTTGAGAGTAAGGGCAAAACACTCCTTCTGCCGACAAAAGAGATCGTGTACATTTCCAGCCGTAACGATATCGTATTCGTTCACACGGTTGACAGCACCTTTATTACGCGGTTCACCTTAAAGACGCTCGAAGAGCGCCTGGAAAACAAATCGTTTTTGCGGGTACATCGCGGTTACATCGTTAATCTGCGCCATGTTATCGAGATCGTACCCATGTACGGGCGAAGCTATATCCTCAAAGTCCGTGCAAATCAAAACAACGAGATACCGGTTAGCCGGCGCCGCGGGCAGAAACTTAAAGCAATGCTTGGCATGTAATTAACCAGGTACCCCATAGCACAGGAGTAGTTCCAAGCCCACAAGAATTAGTGTAGTATGTATTAATATAGTCCGTGCCGCTTGCTGTCCCAGCGCTACTACCGGTTTCTTTGTTAGTACCCGCTAGAAAAATAACGCAAGTGATTGTCTTGACAAGGTCATTTTTTATTCAGTATTATAAACTAAAGCTTGCAACTTATGTTACATACTTAAGTAACTGGCGAGCGGCTCTACCGGAAGCAAGCAAGACATTATTACATAACATCGATACGTCGTCGCATTTTCGTACCGGAAACGAATCCGTTCAGCACCACGTGGATTTGTATCTGTCTATAGCTATCTTGCGTTTAAGCCCATGAGGGTTTGCGATTTTGTCTTAAGTGATAGATTGCACAGGTATTAAGGAGGTTCTATGGGAACAAAGGAAGCGACCTATAATCCACGATCGATGGACCCAACCAAATATAAGGATTGGCAGATCGCTCAGGAGGCAATGAAATACTTGCCGACCCCGGAAGAGTGGGTTGATAAACTCGGCATCCAAAAAGACGAGATGATCCCATACGGGAAGACCCCGAAACTCGATTTCCTCAAGATTATGGACCGTCTCAAGGATAAACCGGACGGCAAATACATCGAAGTAACCGCGATTACACCGACACCTCTCGGCGAAGGCAAAACTACCGTGTCTATGGGGCTTATCCAAGGCCTTGGCTATAAGGGCGAAAGCGTCGGCGGAGCGTTGCGCCAACCATCCGGCGGGCCGACCATGAACGTTAAAGGCACCGCTGCCGGCGGTGGCAATGCGCTTCTCATCCCGATGACCGAGTTTTCGCTGGGCCTAACCGGCGACATCAACGACATTATGAACGCGCACAACCTCGCTATGGTGGCTTTGACCAGCCGCTACCAGCATGAGTGCAACTATACCGATGAAGAACTCACCAAACGAGGACTAAAACGCCTCGACATCGACCCGAAGAACGTCGAGATGGGCTGGGTCATCGATTTCTGCGCCCAGTCGCTTCGCAATATCATGATCGGCATGGGCGGCAAGAAGGACGGCTACCCGATGCAATCGCGCTTCGGTATCGCCGTCGGAAGCGAGCTCATGGCGATTTTGGCGGTATCACGCGACCTTGCCGACCTGCGCGAGCGTCTCGGCAACATTACGGTAGCATATGACCGTACCGGCAAGCCGATTACCACGAGCGATCTCGATGTGGACGGTGCAATGGCCGCCTGGATGCGAAACACCATTAACCCGACACTGTGCTACTCGGTCGAGGGCCAGCCGGTTCTTATCCACGCCGGTCCGTTTGCCAATATCGCGATCGGTCAGAACTCGATTATTTCCGACCGTCTCGCACTCAAACTATTTGATTACACCGTTACCGAATCGGGCTTTGCCGCCGATATCGGCTTTGAGAAGTTCTGGAACGTTAAGTGCCGCCTCTCCGGCAACGTGCCGAACGTGTCGGTTATCGTCGCCACCATCCGTGCGCTTAAGATGCACGGTGGCGGTCCTGCTGTTGCGCCGGGGCGCCCGCTTCCGGAAGAATACACCAAGGAAAATCTCGCATTGGTCGAGAAGGGTTTCGAAAACCTGCGCCACATGGTGGACGTCGTTAAGAAATCGGGTATCGTGCCGGTTGTCGCGATCAACGCGTTCTATACCGACACCAAGGCCGAGCACGATCTGGTCAAGAAGCTCTGCGATGAGATGGGCGTTCGTGCAGCCGTGTCGGAGCACTGGATGTACGGCGGCGAAGGCGCGGCCGATTTGGCCGATACCGTTATGGATGCGGCCAACGAACCGAGCAACTACAAACCGCTCTATCCGCTGGAGATGCCGCTCCGCCAGCGCGTTGAAATGATTGCAAAAGAAGTATACGGCGCGGACGGCGTACAGTGGTCGCCGGTTGCCGAGGCCAAGGCGAAACGCTTCGAATCCGATCCGCGGTTTGCCGATTTTCAGACGATGATGGTCAAGACGCATCTGTCGCTTACGCACGACCCAACGCTCAAGGGTGTGCCGAAGGGGTGGCAGCTGCCGATTCGCGATGTTCTCGTTTATAGCGGTGCTAAATTCCTCTGCCCGATGGCGGGCGATATCAGCTTGATGCCGGGCACCGCGTCCGACCCCGCATACCGCCGTGTTGATATCGATGTTAACACCGGTGAAGTAAGCGGATTGTTCTAGGGGTATAAAGTGGTGGACGGGCCGTAGCCCGTCCACCTATGATTATGTGAAATTACATAAACTTGAGCAACATTTAAAATTTTGCTCTATAAGTTTAAGGTTCTGCTTAATAGAATAGTTTTATAATATTTTGCAAGAAAGCTGGGATTGTGCATGCCCAAAGTTCGCTTTTATCCGGATAATCGGGAAGTAGAGGTAGAGGCGGGGGAAAACCTCTTGCGAGCAGCCATGCTTGCCGGGGTGCATGTCAACGCCTCGTGTGGGGGCAGCGGCACGTGCGGCAAGTGCCGCGTTGTCGTCGATGAGCAGGGAGGCGTTACTACCGAGCGCACGCAGAAGCTTTCTGATGACGAGGTCGCCAAAGGATATGTGCTGGCGTGTAAGACGAGCGTCAATGGTGATATTGAAGTGCGCGTACCGATTGAATCACAGATGGGTGATTCCAGGGCGGCGCTCGAGCGGGACCACCGCGCGGTCAGCCACGGCTCGATGCTTACCACAAAAGACTTAAGCGAATTATTCGGTGATTTTGAACTCTCACCGGCAACCCGCCGGATATATATAGAGATGCCACCGCCAAACCTTGAGGATAACGTAAGCGACCTTGAGCGTATTAAGCGTGAGCTTGCCCGTGCTAATAATCTCAGCGATTTTACCGTCGACCTGACGTGTTTAAAGAATATGGCGAGTAAACTTCGCGACGCGGATTGGAAGGTTACCATTACCATAATGGAAGGCAGCAGCGGCGAGTGCCCGCGCCTAATCCGCCTCGATGGCGGCGACCGCTCGAACACGCACTACGGGCTGGCTGTCGACATCGGTACAACCAGCATCTACGCCGAGCTTATCGATCTCAATACTCGCCAGGTGCTCGGCAGGGTATCCGAATACAACGCTCAAGTCAGTGCGGGCGAGGACATCATCTCCCGCATCGTCTATTCTCTGAAAAAGGACGGCTTAACCAGGCTGCAAGGCCTGGTCACCGATACGATAAACAGCTTGATTGCACGGCTTATCGAGCGTACCGGCGTCGAACATGACGATATCGTCTCAATGGTTGCGGCCGGTAACACCACTATGGTTCATCTCTTCTATGGAATTAATCCCCGCTATATTCGCGAAGAACCGTACATTCCAACGGCTAACTTTGTTCCAACTGTTGCCGCTGCTGAGCTCGGCATTAACATTGCCGGCGGCGCTCGCGTATACTGTTTGCCGGGGCGCGCCAGTTACGTCGGCGGCGACATTACATCGGGGCTGTTAGCGTCGGGGGTATATAAAACAGATAAACTCACACTCTACATAGATGTCGGCACAAACGGTGAGATGGCGCTCGGCAATTCCGAGTGGCTGCTCTCGTGCGCGTGCTCGGCCGGTCCGGCTTTTGAAGGCGGCTCGGTGAAGCACGGCATGCGTGCGGTTAAAGGCGCGATTGAGACCGTTCGCATCAATCCCGATACGCTAGAGCCGATGATTCTCACGATCGGGCAGACCAAACCGAAAGGTATTTGCGGAAGCGGCCTTATCGATGCGCTTGCCGAGCTGTTCTTGACGGGAACGATTAACGAGAAGGGTAAGTATAATCTTGTGCTTAACCACCCGCGCATTCGCGAGAATGGCGGGCAGGCTGAGTACGTGCTGGTATGGGCGGATGAGTCGGCGACACAAGAAGATATCGCTATAACTGAAGCCGATATCGATAACCTTATTCGTACCAAAGGTGCAATTTATGCCGGCATCAAGACGCTTCTCGATTCGATGCAAATGCCGGTCGAGGCGATAGAGCAGGTTTTAATTGCAGGCGGATTCGGTCGTTATCTTGAACTCGATCAGGCGATTACGATCGGCCTTTTACCGGAGTTTCCTGAAGAAATTGTAAAATATGTGGGCAATGGCTCGCTAATGGGGGCGCATCTCGTATTGCTCTCCCAAGCAGCACACAGGTCAGCGACTGAGGTCGCACAAAAAATGACGTATTTGGAGCTTTCGACGCATCCCGGCTACATGGATAACTACGTGTCGGCGCTTTTCTTGCCCCATACGGATCTGGCTGCTTTCCCGAGCGTACTAGAACGTGTCAACGAACGAAGCCGTACATAAATTTGCTGTGTAATTATATTGAAAATATTGAGGTTTGCTCGTAAAGGGCGTAATCTCAAAGATAAGTCGGGAAGTACGTTGCAATACTTACAAGCTACATTAAATAAGAAAAACAACATAAGGTAATTTGGCTGAGGGAACGCTGGGACCCCGGCTCATGGAAGGTGCAGGTAATTGAGTTATACAATAGCGGTCGCCGGTAAAGGCGGTACCGGCAAAACAACGCTTTCAAGTTTAGTTATCGGGCATTTCCTGCGCACCGGCAAAACCCCGGTGTTTGCGGTCGACGCCGACGCGAATATTAATCTGAACGAGCAACTCGGTGTTGATGTCGACTCGACGATCGGCGGCATGCGAGAAGAACTCAAGAATAAAATCGGCGCGAACGAGATTCCGGCGGGCATGTCCAAGGATATGTATATGGAATATCTGCTGCAGGATACGCTCGTTGAGGCCACAGGCTTTGATCTGTTGGTCATGGGCCGCCCCGAGGGCCCCGGTTGCTATTGCGCAGCAAACAATATGCTGCGCCGCTATATCGAAGTACTTTCGAAGAATTATCCATATATCGTAATCGACAACGAAGCCGGTATGGAGCACTTGAGCCGCCGTACCACCATGAATATCGATCTTTTGCTGCTCGTATCCGAGCCGAGCCCGGTCGGCGTTATGACCGCCGCCCGGATCAACGAGCTTGCCAAAGAGATGGGGGTATCGGTTAAGCAAACCGGGTTAATCATAAACCGCGTTAACGGCGAGTTGCCTGCACGCCTTGCCGAAGAGGTGCAGAGCCATGGGCTCGAGATCGCGGGCACGATACCGCTCGATGATACGGTATTCGATTATGCAATCAACCATATCCCGATGATCAATCTGCCGGAGGATTCGCGGGTTGTTCAGGCTATAGATTCGATACTTGCCAAGTACGGTGTGTAAAGTTATGTCAATGTAGATAGAGCATAGAGCTGGAAAGCTTGAGAAAAGGGGGAGAATGTATGGCCTTTCAGGCACCGACTGAATCATACAGCGGTAAGATTAGGGAACTTGAACTGGGCTCAGCTACCAAAGTAAAAGTGGGCGGCGAAAATACGCTGCCGTTTTATACGTTTGAGGGTAGTATGCCAAACGGGCCGAAGATCGCGATGGAGGTATTCGACAGCAAACCGGTCGGTTGGGCGGACGAGCTCAACAGTGTTTTAGGTGACGTGTGGGGCGACCCGGTAGCGTGGGCACGCAAATGCGAGAGCGAATTCGGCGCCGACATGATTTGCCTGCAGCTTGCCAGCACCGACCCGAACGGTCTCAACAAGAGCGTTGAAGATGCGGTTGCAATCGTAAATGCCGTGTCCGGCGCCGTCAGCATTCCAATCATCGTCTACGGCTCGGGTAACGTCGACAAAGATGCCGAGGTGCTCAAAGCGGTCGCCGAGGCAACCCAGGGCAAAAACGTTGTCATTGGCCCGGCCGTTGAAGACAACTACAAGAGTGTTGCCGCGGCAGCCATGGGCTTTGGCACCAAAGTCGCCGGTGAAACCCCGATCGACGTTAATATGGCTAAACAGCTTAACATCCTTATGAGCAATCTTGGCGTGTCCTTAGACAACCTGCTCATCGACCCATCAACCGGTGCGCTTGGCTACGGCCTCGAGTACTGTTTCTCGGTTAACGAGCGCATTAAACTCGCGGCGTTGTCGCAAAACGACAACATGCTGCAGAGCCCGGCGATTTCCAACCTCGGCCGCGAGGTCTGGAAGGCAAAAGAAGCCAAGATTACCCAAGAGGAAGCACCACAGTGGGGCGATCAGAAGAAGCGTGGAATTATTTGGGAGACCATTACCGCTGTGGCCGTCATGCTCGCCGGCTCAGACATCCTTATCATGAGACACCCCGAGTCCGTCAGACTCATTAAGCAGACAATTGCTGAGTTCGGGGTTTAAGTATAGATAGGGCAAAAACAGCGCAGTCGAAACCGGCGCTGTGAGATCACTAGATCGATTGAAGGAGAGAGTATGTCCGACAGAATCAGAAGCGTAGATCCAGCGACCTTAGAGATGCTGGAAAAAGTCGGCGACATGTCTACCATGTTCAGCCGAGCTGAGGAGTCCAAAGCCTGCAGGTTTGGCTCTGAGGGCAGCTGCTGCCGAGTCTGCGGCATGGGGCCGTGCAACCTGCACGGAACCACAAAAGACGGCAAGCCGAAAACCGGCGTGTGCGGTGCGACGCTATCCACCGTTGCCGCCCGCAATTTCGCGCGGTCTGTCGCCGCCGGTGCATCCGCCCACTCCGACCACGGACGCAGCATCGCACTTACGTTCCTTGCTGCCGCCAAGGGTGAAGCCCCCGGCTACGAAATTAAAGATGTTGAAAAACTAATGAACGTCGCAAAATACCTCGAGGTTCCAACCGAGGGTAAGACGACTCAAGAGATTGCGATCGCCGTTGGCGAGGCCGCGCTCAGGCAGTTCGGTAAGCAAGACAGCGAGCCGATGGTGCTTACCAAACAAGCCACCAAGAAACGCCAGGAACTCTGGAAAAAACTCGATATCTTCCCGCGCGCTTTCGACCGTGAGGTCGTGCAGCTGCTTCACCAGACGCACGCAGGAACCGACCAGGATGCCGCGCATATCCTGCACCAGACCGTTCGCCTCTCGTTGGCGTCGGGTTGGGGCGGCTCAATGCTCGCCACCCATCTCTCAGATATCCTCTTCGGTACGCCGAAGGCGGTTCGCTCCGAGGCCAACCTCGGTATTTTGAAGAAAGAAAATGTTAATATCGTGCTCCACGGCCACGAACCGCTCCTTTCGGAGAAGATCGTCGACGTGGCGACCAGCGATGAGATGGTCGAATACGCCAAGAGCAAAGGCGCCGCGGGCATTACGCTCGGCGGTATCTGCTGTACCGGGAACGAGGTGCTCATGCGCCGCGGTGTCGGTCCGGCCGGCAACTCGCTGCAGCAAGAGCTCGCAATTGCCACCGGCGTTGTCGACGCCATGATCGTTGACGTACAGTGCGTCTTCCAGGGTATCGTTGAAGCCGCAAAAGAATATCACACCAAGATCATCACGACTAACGAGCGCGCGCAGATCACCGGTGCCGAGCACATCCAGTTCGATGAACACAACGCAGAGGCAACCGCCAAGGTCATTGTTAAAGAAGCTATCGATAATTACGCAAACCGCAAGGGCGATGTGTTCATTCCTGATCACAAGAGCCCGATGGTCGGCGGTTTCAGTCATGAATACATCCGCTATATACTCGGCGGTAAGATGCGCGCAGGTCTTCGTCCGCTTAACGATGCGATTATCAGCGGTCGCATCCAGGGCGCGGTGGCAATCGTTGGTTGCAACAACCCGCGTACCGGCCATGATGAGTCGACTCGCTACCTCGTTGAGGAATTCGTTAAACGCGATATCATCGTCGTTATGACCGGCTGCCAGGCAATCGGCGCAGCCAAGTACGGCTATATGACGCCGGAAGCGGCGCTCGAGATTGCGGGCCCGGGCCTCAAAGAGATCGCAGAAACCGTCGGCATTCCGCCGGTTCTGCACATGGGCTCGTGTGTTGATAACACGCGTATCCTGACCCTTCTCACCGACATCGTCAACGAAGGCGGCCTCGGCGAGGATATCAGCGACCTGCCGGCCGTCGGCATCGCACCCGAGTGGTACTCGGAGAAGGCGCTCGAGATTGCGCTCTACTGCGTCGCATCCGGCGCGTACGTCGTCTTTGGCGGTGTCCAGGCACCGTATCGCGGCAGCGATGTTATGAACGAGCTCACCACCAAGGGCTTTGAAGAGAAATTCGGTGCGCGCTTCGACTTCTTCCCGACTAAGGAAGAGATTCTCGAGGCGTCGCTCAATCATATCCAAGCACAACGGAAAAAGCTTGGCATAGATTCACAAAAAGAACGTGTCCTCTTCGACATGGAAATGAGGAGGGAATTGAATGTCTAAGATTATTGCTACCTCAGCAATTAGGGGCGCTCATGAAACCATCAATCTGGCGGAAGCACGGATTAAAGAGGCCATCGACGCCAAAGGGCCGAATCATGAAGTCGCATTCCCGAATACCGGCTATTATCTCCCGGTTATCTACGGTTTGAGCGGCGAGAAAATCGAGAAGCTCTCCGACATGGAGCGTGTCCTAAAAATCGCAAAAGACCTGCTCCCCGAGGAGCCGACCAAAGATTTGTGGCTTCCGTATCTGGGTAATACGCTCGATGCCGGTATCGCCATGCTGTTCGGCGCCGAGATGATTATGGCGCTTCGCTACATCGGCATCGGTGATGCCCCGGTAACCGACCTCTATGTCGGGGCGGCCGATGATGTTATCATGCGTGCCCGCGGCGTCGAGTTCGTCGACGGCAGCGCGCCGGGCTTTGCCGCAATCGTCGGCGCCGCCCCGACCACCGAGCAAGCCGTCGCAATTGCCCGCGAGTGCCAGGAGAAAGGCCTCTATGCCTTCCTCGCCGGCTCGACTGACGGCGTTTGCATTGCCGACCAGCTCAATGAAGCCGGTGTCGAACTCGGTTGGGATACCCGACTCGTTCCGTTTGACTCGCATGTATACGGACAGATCTACTCGGTCGGTTTCGCCACTCGCGCCGCCATGGCGTTCGGCGGCGTGCAGCCGGGCGATTATGAGAGAATTCTTCGCTATAACAAGAACCGCGTCTTCGCCTTCGTTGTTGCGCTGGGCGAAGTCGACCCGGTTAAATACGCTGCGGCGGCCGGCGCGATCAGCTACGGCTTCCCGGCAATCGCCGATACCGACATCCCGCAGATTCTGCCGACCGGTGTCTGCACCTACGAGCACGTCGTCTCGAACATCCCGGTCGACAATATCATCAACCGCTCAATCGAGGTTCGCGGCCTGAAGATCAAGATCGACAAAGTGCCGATCCCGGTCGCATACGGCGCCGCGTTTGAGGGCGAGCGCATTCGTAAAGATGATCTGTTCGCTGAGTTCGGTGGTGCAAAGAGCGAAGCGTTCGAGCTCTTGCGCATGAAAGATATGGACGAGGTCGAGGACAACAAGATCGAGCTCGTCGGTATCGACCTCAAAGATATGGAAGAGAAGAAAGCCTATCCGATGGCGATTCTCATCGATGTCGCCGGTCGCAAGATGCAGAAAGATTTCGAGCCGATTCTCGAGCGCCAGGTTCATCACCTGATCAACGGCGCCGAGGGTATCATGCACGTGTCCCAGCGTGACGTTATGTGGATCCGTGCCGGCAAGAAAGCCGTTGAGAAGGGCTTCAGCCTTACCGATATCGGCCGCATCCTGCACACCAAGTTGTTAAACGAGTTCCCGGCAATCGTTGATAAAGTTCAGGTGACCATTATTACCGAGCCGGAGCAAGTACACGAACTTCTCGATGTTGCCCGCAAAGAGTATCACGAGCGCGACGAGCGCGTCAGCGGTCTCACCGACGAGAACGTCGATACCTTCTACAGCTGCACGCTGTGCCAGTCGTTTGCCCCGACCCACATCTGTATAATTACTCCGCAGCGCCTCGGTCTGTGCGGCGCATATAACTGGCTCGACGGTAAAGCATCGTACGAGATCAACCCGACCGGCCCTAACCAGCCGATTCTCAAAGGCATGACCCTTGATGCCGAGCGGGGCGAGTGGAGCGGAATCAACGAGTACCTCGCCAAAGCATCAAACGGTGCTATCGACAGGCTCTTCGCTTACTCGATGATGGAAAACCCGATGACATCATGCGGTTGCTTCGAGGCCATCGTCGCCCACATCCCGCTTATAGATGAGGAAAGCGGCATGATCTACTCAGGCTTCATGGTCGTTAACCGCGACTATGCAGGCGAGACGCCGTTCGGCATGACCTTCTCGACAATGGCGGGCTTGGTCGGCGGCGGTATGCAGAACCCCGGTATGGCCGGTGTCGGAAAGTACTTTCTCGGCAGCCCGAAGTTCCTGGCCGCCGATGGCGGTTTTGCCCGTGTCGTCTGGATGCCAAAAGAGCTTAAAGAACAACTCTCAGGGATCCTGCAGGCGCAAACTGACCGGCTCGGTATGCCCGATCTGCTCGACAAGATCGCCGATGAGACCGATACGGTCTCGATGGAAGGCCTTGGGGAATATGTTAAGTCAGTGGGCCATCCGGTCACGGGGATGGACCCATTGGGTATGTAAGAAACAGTAATCCAGTGGGCGGGCGCTCCGGCTACACCTAGAAAAGCGCCCGCCCCTGGTTCGTATTTTAATATTTTGTAACCTTTATGGAGGTGAGTGAATGTGGCTTTAACCGGTATGGATATCTTTAAACAACTACCGAAGACGAACTGCGGCCAGTGCGGTGTTCCAACCTGCCTGGCGTTTGCTATGAAGCTCGCCGCGGGCGCTACATCGCTTGAGTCGTGTCCCAGTGTAAGCGACGAGGCGAAGGCGCTACTCTCCGAGGCGTCGGCTCCGCCGATGCGCGGCGTTACCATCGGCGAAGGCGAATATGCTCTTAAAGTAGGCGAAGAACTGGTCATGCACCGGCATGAGAAGACCTTCTTCAACGCACCGGGCTTCGCGCTGCTTATTGAGGATACCGAAGACGCAGCGGAAGTGGATGCAAAAGTCGCACAGCTAAAAGATACGGTGTATGAGCGCGTCGGCCAGACGCTTCGCGCCAACCTCGTTGCGGTCAAGAACACATCCGGCGATGATGCGAAGTTCGCCGATATGGTAAAGCGCGTATCGAGCGCGATTGCCTATCCGCTCGTTTTGATGGCGGAGCCCGCGGCAATCGAAGCGGCTATGGAAGAAGCCGGGATTAAGAAGCCGCTTCTCTACGCGGCAACCGCTGCTAACGTGGATGCGATGGCCGGTCTGGCGAAGAAGTACGGTGCGCCGCTTGCGGTAAAGCCGGCTTCGCTTGATGAGCTTGGCGATTTAACCGCCAAACTCGACGGCATGGGCATAAAAGACCTGGTCATCGATATGGGTTCGAGAACGCTTAAAGAGACGTTCCAAAACCTGATCTTTACCCGTCGTGCCGCGCTGAAGAAAAAACAGCGTCCGTTCGGGTATCCGACGATCACCTTCCCTGCGGAGGAGACGGTCGATGATATGATGGAGACCGTTCATGCGGCCGTGTACACCATTAAATACGGCGGCGTCATGGTCCTTCGCGACCTCAGCCCCGAGAAGGCATATGCGCTCTTCGTTCTGCGCCAGAACATCTACACCGACCCGCAGCGGCCGATGCAGGTCGATCAGGGATTTTACTCGATCAACGGCGCAACCGAGGATTCACCGATCCTTATTACCACCAACTTCTCGCTCACATACTTTATCGTCTCAAGCGAGATCGAGGGCAGCAAGATGCCGGTCTGGCTCGGTATCGTCGATACCGATGGTCTTTCGACGCTGACTGCGTGGGCGGCCGGTAAATTCGTACCGGAGCGTATCGCCGGCTTTATCGGCAAGAGCGATATTACCGGCAAGGTCAAACACAAAACAATCGTTATACCGGGCTACGTCGCGCAAATTAGCGGCGAGCTTGAAGAAGAGCTTCCGGGTTGGAAGATCGTAGTCGGCCCGCGTGAAGCGGCGGACATCCCGGCTTTCCTAAAGAGCTTTCAGCCGGTAATGGCATAAAGGGTAAAAGGGGAGGGCGGACTGACCGGTCCGCCCCGAATACCTATCTATAGTACCCGTTTACGCTACATCTAGCCCATTACAGCCAAGAAAGCTCATGGCTAATAACTGATAGTTTATGCACAGATATTATGGACATTACCTATGAGCTACAAGCCATGGGCTTAAACAGTAATAGTAGTACAAAGAGGAAAGGTTGCTACTATGAGCAATAATGTAACACCGAATTACTCACATACCGATGCCTTTAATACGTGGGTGACCGGCGACCCGGTTAAGCCCCCATGTACGAGCGCGTGCCCCGTCAACGCGGACGTGCAAAAGTTCGTTACCCTGGTCGCGCAGGGGCGTTTTCGCGAATCGCTGGATGCAGTACGCGAGCGTTGTACTCTACCCGGCAGCTTGGGGCGCATCTGCCATCACCCGTGCGAAAGCGAGTGCCGCCGAAACGACGTCGAGGGTGCGGTCAACATCCGTGCCGTTAAGCGCTTTGCGGCCGATGTGTGCAAGGATGAGCCGCATTATCAACCGGTTCCGAAAACCAAAGGGAAAACGGTCGCAATTATCGGCGGCGGCCCGGCCGGCTTAACCGCGGCCTACGATCTGGCAAAAGACGGTTTTGACGTAACGATTTACGAGAAAAACGACGAGTGCGGCGGCGCCATCTATACCGGCGTTCCGAAATACCGCCTACCAAAAGACATCGTCGCCTGGGACGTTGCCGCAATCGAATCGCTGGGCGTCACTATCAAGCGAAACACCACGGTTGGGCGCGATATTGCTTTTGATGATCTTACTAAGCAGTACGATGCGGTTCTAATCGCAATCGGTCTGACGCTGAGCCGCGGTATCCCGATCCCGGGGCACGATGCGAACGGCGTACTCCTGGCACTGCCGTTCTTACAGGAAGCGAATTTCAATGATAACGCCACGGTGGGCAAAAAAGTCGTCGTCATCGGCGGCGGTAACGTCGCTTTTGATGTGGCGCGCTCGGCCAAGCGGCTCGGTGCGGAGGAAATCAACCTGTGCTGCCTCGAGTGTACCGATGAAATCCCGGCGTTTAGTTGGGAGCTCGACGAGGCGGCCGAGGAAGGCATAAAGATTAATCCGTCCTGGGGTCCGAAACAGATCACCGTTAAAGACGGCAAAGTAGCAGGTATGGCATTTAAGCGCTGTACCCGTGTTTTTGATGAGAACCGTATGTTCAGCCCGCAATACAATGAGTGCGAGCTTTTAGAAATTGAAGCGGATAACGTAATATTCGCCATCGGCCAGGGGGCGGACATGACCGGCTTTACCGATACCAGCCTCGAAGTCGATGAGCGGGGCAGGATCAAGTGGAGCCCGGCCACGTTCCAGACAAATCTTACAAATGTCTTTGCGTGCGGCGAAGTCGTAACCGGTCCCGGCGCCGCTGTTGCGGCCATGCGAAACGCGCACGACGCAGCGACCGCCATCGAGACCTATCTCACCACCGGCAAAGTTGAGTCGGTATTAGTAATCAAACCGGCGCCGATAGAGCGGATGCCGCAGGCGGCAATCGATGCCACGCCACACCGCGAGAAGAACGCCGTACCGATGCTTGAACCGGGCGTGCGAGTGAAGAGCTTTATCGAGGCCGAGCCCGGCTTCGATACGGAAACCGGAATATATGAAGCGCAGCGCTGCATGAACTGCAGCCGCGGCGCCACGCTTACCTGCACAGAAGACTGTGCCGCCTGCCTGAGCTGTGTGCGGGTATGCCCGTACGGCGCGCCCTACATTACCGCCGCCCGCGTCGCGAATTTTTCATGGGAGAGCTGCCAGGCGTGTGGAATTTGTGCGGCGGTATGCCCCGGCCTGGCGATTGATGTCGCCTACAACACCGATACCAGGATCAACGAGCAGATTGATGCCGGTACCAGCGGGATCACTGTTATCGGCTGCCAATACGCGGTGCCGTCGGTCCAGAATCCGTCATCGCTGGCAACACCGCAGCCGGACGGCCTGAACTTTGTTAAACTAATGTGTACCAGCCGCCTCGATACGCGCCACCTATTGCGTGCGATTGAAAACGGCACAGATGGTATTGCTGTCTTGGCCTGCCCGGACGAGGAGTGCCGTCATCGCCGTGGCGTTAACTGGGCGCAGATGCGCGTCAACGAGGTCAAAATAATTCTCGAGGCGGCCGGCATCGGTGCCGACCGTCTCGTATTTATGGGAGCGCCTGAAAGCACGGAGGCGTTGGGCCGGGCGCTCGGCGAGTTCAAAGAGAAACTAGCCGAACTCGGGCCAAATCCAATTGCAAAAGTGCTCGCTGTTGATTAGCAGTTTGTTGGTAGATTAGTAGATTGCCGGTAGACTACTAACATGCAATTAGCAGACTAGCGAATTGTTAGTAGGCTGTTGGTGAATTAGCGGGTGCTGCTTTTAGATAAAGTTTCGGAGGCTATTGAGGAGCTAGCGCCGGCAACAGCGATTGCAGCCGGCGCTGGAGGCCCCCGAAGGGGCGCTAGCCTGAGAGCTCCAGTGAGAATAAGGAGTGAAAAAAATGATTGTTGCGGAGCCGAAAAGCTTAGACGAGATAAAAGCGATGGTTGATGGGTACGACCGGGTACTGATGGCCGGGTGCGGTACGTGTGTTGAGGTGTGTCTAACCGGCGGTGAGCGCGCGGTCAATATAACGGCAACCGCCCTGCGCCTGTCGCGCAAAGTCGAAGGTCGTGATATCGAGATTGGCGAGCAAACAGTTATTCGCCAATGTGATTTCGAATACCTCGATCAAATTCGCGATGCCGACAAGTACCAAGCGATAATATCGCTGGCCTGCGGTGTCGGGATTCAGGGCATGGCGCGAAAATTCCCCAATATACCGGTGCTGCCCGGCGTGAATACGACGTTTATGGGCTTTAACGAGGAGTACGGCTACTACACCGAGATGTGCAAAGGCTGCGGGGAATGCGTGCTGGATAAAACCGGCGGCATCTGCCCGGTTGCGCGTTGTGCGAAAAGCTTGCTCAACGGCCCATGCGGCGGCACGAACAACGGCAAGTGTGAGATCGACTCGACCCGCGACTGCGGTTGGGTCCTTATCTATAATAAGATGAACGATACGGGCGAGCGCGAGAAATTCTTGGCGTATAACGGCCCGAAGAATTACCAGAAGGCAAATAACCTTCGGTATATGGATTTGAGAAAGTAGGAGGGGAGATTCAAGTGGGATTTAAAGAAGATCTAGCGCAAGGACAGTTTGTCGTCACCGCTGAAGTCGGCCCTCCGAAAGGCACCGATATAGCTGAGATGAAGCATCACATCGCCGGGCTAAAGGGTAAGGTCACCGCGCTTAATGTGACTGATAACCAGAGCGCGGTCATGCGAATCTGTACGCTGGCAATCGCCAAAGAAATAATGGATTTAGGTGTCGAGCCTATATACCAGATGACTTGTCGTGACCGCAATCGCTTAGGGTTGCAGTCGGACTTACTCGGCGCCTCGATTATGGGGATTACCAACGTGCTCGCCTTAACCGGTGATCACCCGGTGCTTGGCGACCACAAAGAGGCCAAACCGGTTTTCGATATCGAGAGCGTACAGCTACTCGAGGTAATCAATGGTCTTAATAATGGCTTTGATATGGCCGGGCTCGAACTCCAGGGTAAAACCGATTTCTTTGCCGGAGCGATTGTTACACCGGAGGCGAATCCGGTAGAGCCGCAGCTTGCCAAGTTTGAGAAGAAGGTCAAAGCGGGAGCGAAGTTTTTTCAGACGCAGGCGATTTACGACATGCCGAAGTTCTTAAACTTCGTGGATTATGCAAAACAATTCAACGTGCCGATTCTGGCCGGCATTTTATTACTTAAGAGCGCCGGTATGGCCAAGTATTTAAATAAATTTGTCGCGGGTGTGTCGGTGCCGCAGGAACTCATCGACGAACTGGCGCCGCTTAAAGGCGAAGATGCGCTCAAGAAGGGCATAGAGATCGCCGGTAGGCAAATCGCTCAGCTGAAAGATATCTGTGCCGGCGTGCATGTTATGGCGATCGGTGCCGAAGACCGCGTGCCCGAGATTTTAGGGGCGGCCGGGCTGTAAATCTAAGCCCTTGCACGCCGCAGACGCGGTGCATGCGGAGCACTAGAATTGTAGTTGGTCAGCTCACGCACTGAGAAACAATACAATCTCTTGGTGTGGTGAAGCTGAATTTGTATGGAACAGGATGATATTTGTTGAAAATAGCGATAACCGGCAAAGGCGGTGTGGGTAAAACTACGGTTGCAGCTGGTCTTGCGCGTCTTCTTGCGCGAGACGGCTATAACGTGATCGCCATCGATGCCGACCCGGATGCGAATCTGGCTGCAGCCCTCGGTATCGACCAGGATGATGCGGCAAACATCGTGCCGATCGCGAAGATGAAAGATTTGATTGCCGAGCGCACCGGCGGTACCCCAGGGACAATGGGCGGCTTTTTTAAGCTCAATCCTAAAGTCGACGATATCCCGGACGGCCTAAGCGTAACAGCGAACGGCGTCAAACTGCTCGTGCTCGGCACTGTTGAGACCGGTGGTTCGGGCTGTATTTGTCCTGAGTCGACAATGCTCAAGGCGCTTCTCAAGCACATAATCGTTCGCCGCAACGAAGCGGTCATTATGGATATGGAAGCGGGCATCGAACATCTGGGGCGCGGTACCAGCGAATCGGTCGACGCGATGCTCGTCGTTATCGAACCCGGTCAGCGAAGCATACAAACCGCCCGCCAAATCGAAAAGCTTGCCAAGGACTTGCATATCCCTCGCATATTTTTAGTGCTCAACAAGGTACACGACCGTGAAGAAGAGGATACTCTTCGCACATATCTGCCGGACTTGCCGGTAATAGGAACCGTGCTCGAGCGCGAGTCGATTCGCAAAGCAGATCTTGAAGGCAAATCACCGTTTGACGTAGACGTGGCATACGTTGCCGATATTGCGAGGATAAAAGAGCACCTGCAAACCGAAATCGGTGAGCCGCTCGAGATTTAAATATGCCAGCGGTGTAAACCGAAAGAGCGCAAAGCTCTTGCATAGGTTGAAACTTCAAATAGTAAAGCTCTGGTTTACGTAAGGAGCTTCGGATAAGCAGTAAGACTCTTACTTTAGCTAAGAGCTGAATGTAAGAAAGGCAGCTGCAGGAAAGTCGAAGTCAGCGTAAGAGCAAAGCGAACACATACATTGAAATATGCATAAATGCTAAAGCTCTTGCTTAAATAGAAGTTTTGTAAACGAGGATTCTACAGACGGAAGGAGAAGCAGCATGATAATTATTGCCGAGAAGATCAACATCATGTCAAAGACAATCGGCCCGGCGATGCGCGGGCGCGAAGCCAAGCCGATCCAGGACTTGGCGGTCGCACAGGTTGAGGGCGGCGCAAAATGTCTCGATCTCAACCTTGGCCCGGCAACAAAAGACGGCCCGGCCATGATGCAGTGGTTGGTTAAAACAGTTGAGGAAGCTGTAGACGATTCGATCCAACTCTGCCTCGATACGAAAAACATCGAGGCGATGGAGGCCGGTTTGCAGGTTGTCAGTAAACACAAACCGATGATCAACTCCACGAACGCCGACGATGACAAGCTCGATGCGTACATGCCGATGGCGGCCAAATTCGATGCCGATATTATTGCACTCGCGATGACATCCGCCGGGATTCCGCGCGATGCCAACGAGCGCCTCATGAACGCGGCCAACATCATGGGAAAAGCCATGGAGCACGGCGTCGGTATGGAGAGAATCATTCTCGACCCGCTCGTTCTGCCAATCGGCGTCGCTCAGCAGGACGCGATGGAAGTTGTCGAGACGATTCGCCAGTTCCAGCAGCTTAACGACCCGCCGATGAAATCGGTCGTCGGTCTATCCAATATCTACAACGGTACGCCAAAAGAGTTGCATGCGCGTTTCGGCTACACCTATATGACGATGCTCGCGGCCGCAGGCCTTACCCATGCGATTGCGGATTCATTAGATAAAGATCTTATGGCGGCAGTTAAGACCGTAGAGGTTTTGAAAAATGAAATGCTCTATGCTGCTTCTTACCTTGATGATATCCTCGGAGCGAAAGCTGAAGCATAAACGGATCGGGTTGTTCGATCCTAGGAGGAAATATGGCAGACGTGCTAGTCCAAAGGGAACTTGATATTGAGATTAACGACATAGCACTAACAGCCCTATCGGGGCAGACAATACTTGATGTTGCGCTGGCGAACGACATAGATATCCCGCGTTTATGCCACGACTCGCGGCTCATGCCCAACGCGCAGTGCGCTATGTGCGTCGTCGAAGTGGAGGGTACCGGCACGGTTAAAGCGTGCGAGACGCCGGTTAACGACGGCATGGTCGTTCACACGCATACCGATGCTCTTATTACCGCACGAAAAGAGCGCCTCAACGAGATGTTTGCCGATCACTGGGCGGACTGCATTGCGCCGTGCCGTCTGGCGTGCCCGGCTGGCACCGATGCGCAAGGCTATATCGGTCTGATCGCGCAAAAGCGGTATCGCGATGCGGTCGAGCTGATCAAACAGACCAACCCTTTTCCGGGGATTATCGGGCGCGTTTGTACACGCCCATGTGAGGATTCCTGCCGCCGCAACATCGTCGATGAGCGAGTGGGCATCTGTTTTCTCAAGCGCTATGCGTATGATAAAGATGCGGCCACGCGCGGGCGTTTCAGGCCGACCACTAAAGCGCCGACCGGTAAAAAGATCGCTATCGTAGGCGCCGGCCCCGCCGGTCTCTCGTGCGCCTATTACCTTGCCGTAGAAGGCCACAAACCGGTAATATTTGAGGCGATGCCCGCCGTTGGCGGCATGCTTCGCTACGGTATCCCGGCATATCGCCTGCCAAAAGACATCATCGATGACGAAGCCGATGAGATCAAAGCGCTTGGCGCCAAGATATACACCAACAAGCGGCTCGGCACCGATTTTACCCTGGAAGAGTTACAGCGCGACTACGACGCGGTTTTTCTAGGCATCGGTGCGCAAAAAGGTACACGCCTCGGCTGCGACGGGGAAGAGACCCCCGGAGTCATGAGCGGCGTTGATTTTCTGCGCTCGATCGGTTTAGATAAGCCGCTTGCTATCGGCAAACGAGTTGCCGTTGTGGGCGGCGGAAACGTCGCTATCGATTGCGCGAGAAGCGCGCTCAGGCTCGGCGCCGAGAAAGTATATATAATCTATCGTCGCGGCCGCGCCGAGATGCCGGCGCACGATATCGAGATTGAAGAGGCCGAGCATGAAGGCGTGGAATTGGTGCTGTTGGCCAACCCGACCCGGGTCGTCGATACCGAACAGGTCGAAGGCGTTGAGTGTATCCGCATGGCGCTCGGTGAGCCCGATGCATCGGGGCGCCGTCGCCCCGAGCCGCAGCCGGGTTCCGAATTTATTCTAGAAATCGATAACCTTATCGCCGCTATCGGCCAAGCCATCGACGGCAGCGGCCTGGAAGGCGCGATGGACGGCAGATATATGAAAGCCGACCCTCAAACGATGCAAACTGCCATACCCGGCGTGTTTGCCGCAGGGGACGCCGTAACCGGCCCGAACGCGGCGATCCAGGCGGTCGCCGGTGGGCGCGATGCTGCGTTTGCGATTCACCAGTACCTAAACGGGCAGGAAATCGATCTCGGCCTTGCAAAGCCGTTTTCCGCTATCCGCGGCGGGGTTACCAAAGAAAATTTGGGTGTAGCTGAGGCCCCGCGCGTGCCCATGCCGGCGCTACACGACAATAGGGAGCGCTTAGGTAAAGGCAACTTTAACGAAGTTGAACTCGGCTATACCGACGAGGACGCAGCTGCTGAGGTGCAGCGCTGTCTGGAATGCGGCTGTATCAAACAGAACGATTGCAACCTGAGAGACGCTGCAATCGAACACAAAATTGAACCGAATGATAATTACGCTGCGATGCGCCACTATAGTATAGATAAGAGTCATCCGGCGGTGCTGCGCAACCAGAATAAATGTATTCGATGCCGGAAATGCGTCGCTATCTGCGATTCCGTAGTCGGCATATCGGCATTCGAGTATCGCGCGACAGAAAACGATATTGTTCCAACCGGTAATGTTGCGCTCTTGGAAACCACGTGTGAGGCGTGCGGCCAGTGTATCAGTGCGTGCCCGACAGCGGCGCTCGTTGAGAACCGGCCGAAATTCGCTCGCGAGTTTTTATGGCCGCCAAAGGTTACCCCAACGACGTGCGGCTACTGCGGTGTGGGATGCTCGCTCGAGCTTAATACCGACCATGCTGGCGAAGTTTTTAGAGTCACGCAAAAGATCGAAGGGGAGAACGGTACATCCGTTAATAAGGGCAACCTTTGCGGCAAAGGGCGCTTCGGCTACACCTTCATTAGCAGTCCCGACCGCTTGACCGTACCGCTGATTAAGAAAAACGGTAGCTTTGTTGAAGCGAGCTGGGACGAGGCGGTCGGCCTGGTAGCCACCAAGCTCTATGACATAAAAGGGGCGCATGGGGCGAGTGCAATTGCCGGCCTCACGTCCGCGCGGTGCACCAACGAAGAAAACTACTTGTTCCAAAAGCTCCTGCGTGCGGTCATCGGCACGAACAACGTCGATCACTGCGCCCGGTTGTGACACGCTTCCACGGTGGCCGGTCTGGCCACAGCGTTTGGAAGCGGTGCGATGACCAATTCTATCGACGATCTTGCTGAAGCCGAGGTAATTCTCGTTCTCGGCTCGAATACGACCGAAGCGCATCCGATCATCGGCTACCAGATGAAAAAGGCGGTACGTGAAAACGGTGCCAAACTTATCGTCGCCGACCCGCGCCGGATTCGCTTGGTCGATTACGCCGACGTCTGGCTGAACTTGACGCCGGGCACGAACGTAGCGCTCTTAAACGGGCTTATGAATGTGATCATCTCTGAGGGGTTGGTCGATCGTGCCTTTATCGCCGAGCGCACCGAAGGGTTTAACGCGCTCGAGAAAATCGTGCAGAAGTACACGCCCGAAGTGGTCGAGAAGATTACCGGCGTGCCGGCAGCCGAGCTAACAGAAGCGGCGTGCCTCTACGCGAAAGCGGAGCGCGCGGCAATTTGCTATACAATGGGTATCACGCAGCACACGACAGGCACCGATAACGTGCTTGCAATCGCCAACCTGGCAATGATGACCGGCAATATCGGCAAGCGCGGTGCCGGCGTGAATCCGCTGAGAGGGCAGAATAATGTGCAGGGCGCTTGCGATATGGGCGGCCTGCCGAACGTCTATACCGGCTATCAACGGGTTGACGACGCATCGACTCGCGCTAAGTTCGAGACCGAGTGGGGGGTCGATCTCTCAAGTAAAGTCGGCCTGACGCTCTCGGAGATAATGGACGGTGCCGGGGACGGTACCATCCACGCGCTGTATATTATGGGTGAGAACCCGATCGTCTCCGACCCCAATACCGGCCACGTCAAAGATGCACTGGGCAAGCTCGACTTTCTTGTGGTACAGGATATCTTCCTAACCGAGACCGCACGGCTTGCCGATGTTGTGCTTCCCGGCGCCGCTTTTGCGGAAAAAGACGGCACGTTTACCAACACCGAGCGGCGGGTACAGCGCGTTCGACAAGCCAGCCAAGCTCCGGGTAAGGCTAAAGCGGATTGGCAGATTATCGCAGACATCGCGCAAACGCTTCGTTACCCGATGAAGTACGGTAAAGTTGAGGATGTTTGGGCGGAGATCCGGCGCTTAACCCCAAGTTATGCCGGTATCACCTACGCGCGCCTCGAAGAACGGGGCCTGCAATGGCCGTGCCCGAAGGAAGATCACCCGGGTACGCCGATTCTTCATACCCAGGGCTTTGCCAGCGGCAAAGGGCTCTTTAGTCCGGTCGAGTTTAAAGCCGCCGCCGAAGAGACGGACGGCGAGTACCCGCTTATTCTTACTACAGGCCGCAGCTTGTGGCAGTACCATACCGGCACAATGACGCGGCGCTCAAGTGCACTGGAGACGCTCGCGCCACAGAGTTGGGTTGAGATCAACCCGGCTGATGCCAATGAGCTTGGCGTAACCAGCGGTGATAAGGTAACGGTAGCAAGCCGTCGGGGACGGGTTGAAACAACCGCGGTCGTTACCGAAGGCATTAAACGCGGTGTTGTCTTTATGCCATTTCACTACGCGGAATCGGCGGCGAACGAGCTTACCAATACCGCGCTCGATCCAATCGCTAAGATTCCTGAACTAAAGGTAGCGGCGGTGCTGCTTGAACGGGCGTAGGCCACAATACTAAGATGTCTAGCGATAAATATTGTAGACATATAGCAAGCAAATATATTGTCTATAACATAGAATAATCCTATTAACAACAGGCCGTAAAAGCGCTTTCGAATAACTCACCGGCGCTTTTACGGCCGGTACGACCTCCTCGTTTAAAATTCTTTTATAAATGCCCCCGAGGGATATTAAGTCTTATTTGCAAATGACGATAGAAATGACAACAAAGGATTAGTAGCTTTTAGGACTTGCGAGGAAATTATGATGCTGCGGTTAGCCACTAATCAGAGAAGTGCCCTCGACAATACACCCGGTGTATACAAAACGGAGGAGAAGAAATGAAAGAAAAACGCACTTACAGTATCAGAACTAAGCTCTTGATCGCATCTATTGTTCTATCGCTCGTACCACTCGCAATCCTTGGTCTTACCGGCACAGCGAACGTTAAGGGCATGGGAAACCAGGTCTCGAAACAGGTTTCCAATGAGGTTGCCACACAGGCAAAATCTCAGCTGCTTAGCGAATCGAAAAACACAACCGACCAGGTAAAGTTGCTTCACGAGCAGTACAAGAACGACATCAGTACTCTGAACAACTTCCCGGGCAAAGAAGCCGTATTTGCAGCAAGGATGGCAGGCGGCAACTGGAAGACATCGCCTGCAAAGACAACCGCCGAGAAATACTTCGAGAAGTTCTGGCGCCCCGACATGAGCATGGTAAGGTTCTTCTACAAAGACGGCTTTAACATCACAAAGATTGAGGGCGGCAAAGCCAGCCAAGAAGGCAACACGTTTAAGGGTGACACCGTTTGGTTTATGACCCCAATGAACGCAAAATTAGTCCCGGACAACTCGATCTACATCTCAGCGCTTAATATCAGCGGCTCGACCGGTGAGGCTGAGATTCGTTATAGCATGCCGGTAACAATTAACGGCCAGCGTGTTGGATTGACACAGATCAATTTCATGGGCAACGCAATCACCAAAGTTGTTGCCGATACCAAGTTCGGTAAGTCGGGCTATGCCTTTATGATTGATAAAAAATACCAGGAGACAGACGGAACGGTTCTTCCTAAAGGCGTCTATCTCTACCATCCAAAATACATGGTGTGCGACGAGAAACATCCGGGTACGGTTATCCCTGATAATCAGCTTACCGGTGATCACGGTTTTGTCACCTTTAACGATCGCGGCCAGGAGTGGACTGCGGCGTACACAAAGGTGCCGGTTCCGGGTCAAGAGTGGTATGTCGTTTCCGCTTTGCCGACGGCCGAGATTATGCAATCGGCTAACACGGTAAGCACCGGTATAAGTTCATCGGTTGCCAGCCTGTACAATAACTTCTGGATGCTCGTTCTCATCAGTATCGTTATCGTAACGGTCGCCGCGCTGTGGATAAGCTCACAGATCACAAAACCGGTAAAGCACTTAACCGAAGTTGCTGAAAAAATCAGCATGGGCGATACAAACGTCACAGTTGATGTCGATTCGAACGACGAGATCGGCGTTCTCGCAAAAGCGTTCGATCGCATGGTCATTAGTATCAAGTTCCTGATGTCTTCAGAAGACGTCGATAAATCAGCTTAAGCAAAGCTTGGAGGATGGTCACACAATGTCAGACATTGGAGAAAAAGTAGTCGCTGTTGCAAGCAGATACATGGGCCCGGCAGCACGCCGTTTTATCGAGCGCCAGACAAGTTCACACATGAATGGTTTAGCTATCGATAATATTACGCCAGCTCATCTCCCCGAGCTTGCGAAGTGGGTTGAGATATCGGCCGGTCTTGTGATGGATAAGGCGAAAGCCGCCGAGCTTGCAAACAAGATTAAGTCACTTTAGATAATATGGCGCAAGCGCCACACCAGCCATAGCAATAGCTATGCGGTGTTTAAATAAATGAGGGCTCTATCATGAGCCCTCATTTTTATTGCCGCAGGCGACAACGGTCAGGCTTACAGCGGCCGTAAAATATCACAGATTGCCGGATGCGGATCAGCCTTTTTGCTTATTCTGCAACAATCTCAGCATTAATGCGCTGGCTGGTCACCCATATCAGCAGTACACCCGAGATAATAATGAGAGCCCCACCGATTAATGTTGTTATTGGCGGAATCTCACCGAGAAAAGCCGCAGCGAAAATAACGGCGCTTACCGGATCAAGATACGTAAAGATGCCTACGTGCTGCGCTTTTACGTCGCGCAATCCGGTCAAATAGAAGGCTGCCGCAAGCGCTGTATGAACGACGCCGAGGAGAGCAAGCAGCGCCAAGGTGGCCCCGCTTATCGTGTAGTCGTGATAGAGAAAAAGCGATGGTGTCAGCACAACAGTGCATGTTAATTCTTCGTAAAACAGTATCGGGAGAACGCTGAGACGCTCTGTAAGCGGTTTTGCTAAGATAACGAGGACCGCATAGGTAATTGAAGAGATGAATGCCCACATGATACCGGGGATATCGCTGACGCCGAAATGAAACAACGATGGCGATGCGATACAGACCGCGCCGATCAGCGAGATGATAAGCGTAATAATCGTGATCCTTTCCAACCGCTCTTTCAGGAAGAGCGGTGCCAAAATCGCGACATAAATCGGTGCCGTATACGTTAAGAGAACCGTATTTGCGACTGATGTAAGTTTGATGCTGTAGAAAAACGCCAGCCAGTTAACAGCAAGTAGGGCCCCCATGAAAACAATACGGTAGATATTTTTACCGACCGCTAGAGTACCGAGCTTGCGCTTTGCTATTATATAAATAAAGATTGCAACCGCCGCAAAAAACACCCTGTACAGGGTGAGAATCGGGACCGGTAAGTTAATCGTGCGGGCGATAACCCCAATCGATCCCCAAATTACGGCCGCAATCGCGATTCTGACATAGCCGCTCATCCTGCTCCTAAAATTTCGAAGTACCGGTATATTCCCGGATTCCTGACACGCCTAGCATATGTGCTACGGCGTCGGGGGTAACGGTTATAATTCTACCGCATATTTGCATGAGCGCACGACTTAAAAAGTCTTGGTGAGCGCTGTGGATATTGGGGCCACACCGGCATCGGCATTAAAAAGAACAAATATTTGAAATTAACACTGTCTTTTACTAAACCTGGTACGTATTATGTCGAAATAAAAATTAAGGGGACAAATCGAGAATTACCAAGGAGGGAAGCAGCATGTTGGTATTAGTATGCGCAGTGCTCGGCGTTATCATCGGCTACATTCAAGGGGGCAATAGCAATTCATTCTCCCTTCTCTATATCAAATTTGGATTCCTGGTCGTTATAGCGTGTTGTATTCAGATTGTTTTGTGTGCAATCGGGTTTACTTTCAACTTGCCGGCAACAGTAAACAATGTCGCGCAGGCTGTTTCGTATCTTATGGTTATCGGTTTTATGCTGCTAAACCGTCAGATTCGTTTTATGGGGCTTATAGCTACGGGCTTATTGCTCAATCTGATCGCGCTTATCACAGACGGGTCTACGCCGGCGGCGGTTGCATTTGCGGGGACTCCGACAAGTTCTCAAACCCTGGCACCGCTATGGTTCCTCGGGGATGTGTTCTCGCTCCCTCAAGCTTACCCGGGGGCAACCGGTATTAGCCTCGGCGATATTCTTGTAGCGATAGGTATATTGATAGTTTCGCGTGATATCGTGCTTGCGCGAGCTGTTCGACCACAGGTCTCACGTGTTCGCTACGAGCCAAAGCACCTCGCACGTTAATCGTTGATCTTACAGTTAAAAGCAGTGTCGCATAACATCGCCTAGCAGGAAAGCCCAGATTAGGCGTGGTCTGGTGATTCAATCTTGAGTGCTTCCGCTGACGGGAAGGGGTGGTTGTTCTCATCGACGAAGACCACCTTCGGCTCCCAGCCGCTAAGCTCGCCTTCATCGACATTTGCGTAGGAGAGAATGATGATAAGCTCACCCGGGTTCATGAGCCGCGCCGCCGCGCCGTTCAAACAGATAACCCCCGAGCCGGGCTCGCCCTCAATTACGTAGGTCTCCAGGCGCACGCCATTATCCACGTTGACCACGTGAACTTTCTCATACTCCAGCATATTTGCGAGCGCCATAAGTTCGGCATCGATAGTAACAGAGCCGATGTAATCGACATTGGCCTCGGTTATGGTTGCTCTGTGTATTTTGCTTTTTAGCATAAAGCGTTGCATAGATTTCACCTATTCACAATTTAAACGAAATCGCCTGTTTTTTCAAGGTCCTGACCGATGAGAGCATTATCGATCAACCTGGTTGTGCCCACACGCACGGCCAGCGCAACGAGAGCCGGTCCGCTGAGTATCTCGATCGAGGAGAGCCGGTCCGGATCTACAATTTCCACATACTCGATGTTGGTGAGCGATTCATTAGCAAGCATCGCACGCATCTTATCTACGATTATTTCCGTATCGCGCACACCATCCGCAACCAAAACCCGCGCAAGCTCAAGCGATTTGGAGAGCGCAAGGGCGGCACGTCTCTCGCCGGGCGAGAGATAAGTATTGCGGGACGACATCGCAAGCCCATCGGGTTCGCGCACTATCGGCACACCGACAATCTCAGTGCTCATGTTAAGATCAGCCACCATCCGTTTGATGACGGCGAGCTGCTGCCAGTCTTTCTCGCCGAAAAAGGCGATATCCGGCGCTACAATATTTAAGAGCTTGGTGACAACGGTTGCAACGCCGCGAAAGTGCCCGGGCCGGCTCTGTCCGCATAAGACAACGGTTATGTCCTCAACATCGACATAGGTCGAGTAGCCCGTCGGATACATCTCTCGCACCGCCGGCACAAACAGCACATCGACACCGGCGTCTTGAGCAAGCGTACCGTCTCGGGCAAGGTCTCGTGGGTAGGCATCAAGGTCCTCAGTCGGGCCGAATTGCGTTGGGTTTACAAAAATACTGGCCACCACAATATCAGCCTGCCGTTTTGCCTCACGCATCAAGGTCAGGTGCCCTTCATGCAAGTATCCCATTGTCGGCACCAACCCGATTGTTTTCCCGCGTGCCCGTTCAGCGTTGATTGCCTCGCACACTTCTCGCACCGTCGTTATCGTAAGCATATTATTTGTATCTACCACCTAAAGCTAAACTTCAGTACTCATATTAAGTGCCTTATTGTCTTATACTTCTTTTAAATTCCGGTCGATCTCATCCATAAACCGGTTGAGAGTGTTCTGATCCATATGATATGAATGCTCGCTTGCCGGGAAGGCATCAGCGCGAACCTCAGTAATATAGTCCTTAACCGCCTCATCGATAGTCGCCTTAAGGTTGGCAAACTTCTTAACAAACTTTGGCAGGAATTTGTCATACATACCCAGCATGTCATTAGTGACCAGCACTTGACCGTCGCACGCCGGCCCGGCGCCGATACCGATTGTGGGTATCGAGAGCCCGGCGGTGACGAGCTCGGCAAGCTCGGCAGGGATTTTCTCGAGGACGATGGCAAACGCGCCCGCCTCCTGCAGCGCAATTGAATCTTCGAGGAGTTCTTTAGCGTCGTCAACACCGCTCGCTTGTAATCCGTAGCCGCTGAATTGCAGGACCGACTGGGGTGTCAGGCCTAAGTGGCCCATTACCGGAATCCCGGCGTCGGTCATCTTTTTAACCAGTGAGGCGATACGTTTTCCGCCTTCGAGCTTAAGCGCGTGCGTGCCGGTTGTCTTCATAATGTAGGCCGCATTTTCCAGCGCTTTCTCGTCGGATATCTGGTATGACATAAACGGCATATCGGTAACTACCATTGCACGTCTTGTCCCGCGAACGACCGCCTTGGTGTGGTGCGCCATGTCTTCAACGGTGACCGGCAACGTATCGTCGAGGCCAAGCGTTACCATCCCGAGTGAGTCACCGACGAGGAGAACGTCGACACCCGCATCATCGAGAATCCGCGCGAACGAATAATCATAGCAGGTAAGCATGGCAATTCTTGTGCCGGTTTTCTTCATGTCTCTCAGTGATTGAACAGTGACTCTATCCATTATCAACAGCTCCTATCCTCTAAAACAGCGATCAGCTCCGCCGCGTTCTCTGCACTTAGCGTACCTTTCTTAACCGCAACATCTACTGTTTGTAAGCCAAGCACCCGGTAAGCACGCTCGATATTGGCATCGAGGCGTCGCAAGCTCTGCAAATGCTGTTTAATGATTGTAACATCGCCCCGGGCAATCGGGCCAGTAAGCGCCTCGATTGTACCGACTTTTTCAATATTTGAGAGCGTACCGGAAATTAGCGTCATCATTGCGTCAAGCGCGATATCCGCCCGTAGTCCTGCGGCATTATATACCTTTTCCGCCATGTGAAGTAGCGTCACGAGATAATTCGATGTAATGCAGGCCGCCGCGTGGTACATTGCCTTGTCTTCGTCTTGTATGTCGATGGGAACACCACCCAGATCGCGTACAACGGCCAGCGCAACGTCGCGCGCCCCGTCATCGGCGGTTACCCCGAAATATGAGCCGGGTATCTTCTCAATCGCCAGTTCGGCTGAAGCAAAGGATTGAATTGGATGAATACTCGCAACACCGGCCCCCGCAACACATGCCGAAGCAAGCACGTCGAGCGTGCTCGCACCGCTCATGTGCATGACGGTGTGCCGCGGCGTAAACGTACCGTAGGCGGCAAGCGTTTCGCAGGTCGGCTGGATCTGGTCGTCTTGCGTCGTGAGCAGGATGATATCCGCTTTCGCACCGTAACGGGCGATCTCGCGAAGATCAACCGATAAATATGCTGCCGGCAGGTAGCGCCCGGTCGTTTCAAGCGATGCTTGATGCGCGGCTGCAGCAGCCACGATCCGGTGGTCTTTTTGGTGGAGCAAAGTGCCGATAGCGGTACCGACTTTGCCTGCGCCGACAATTATGATTGTATATTTAGGTTGCATTATAAAACACCTGAATAAACATAAGGTTAATCAATATAATACGCGTTATTGTACTGGATTTGAACGTGCATGGCTATTCGCTGGCTACATATCAACCCTGCTACCATACAGCATTGCGCTCATCGGCAGCTCGAGCCCGTGCTCTTCTAAAAGCGGCCCGTCGGTTAGAAGCTCGCGGGTCGGCCCGTCGGCCACAATTCTGCCGCCCGAGAGAATAAGCGCCCGCTCACATACCCGCCAGGCGAAATCGAGGTTATGCGTTGCAACCAGCATGGTGTGCTGTAGATTTAGGAGCAGCTCTTCCAGGCGTTTTCGTGTTCTCGGGTCGAGGTTGCTGGTCGGCTCATCGAGCACTAATACCTTCGGATGCATTGCGAGCACCGTGGCGAGTGCCACGCGTTTTTTCTGCCCAAAGCTTAAGTGGTGCGCGCTCTTATTGATCGCCCACAGCATGTCTACCGATGTCAGAGCATCCTCGACATGTTTGAGCACTTCGTTCTGTGATAATCCCTGATTGATCGGCCCGAAAGCGACGTCATCAAAAACAGTTGTGAGAAATAGCTGGTCGTCCGGATCTTGAAAAACCAAACCCAGTGCCGAGCGAATTTTCTTCAAGTTTGCCTTGGTCGACTCGAGGCCGTCGATTAGAAGCGTGCCTTCGCCGCGAAGGGTCCCGTTTAAGTGCATGAGAAACGTTGATTTACCGGCACCGTTTGGCCCCAGCAAGGCGACGCGCGCACCCGATCCAATGGTGATATCGATGCCCTTGAGCGCGGTCGTGCCGTCGGGGTAGGTGTATGCAATTTGTTTCGCATCAATTACTGCTGTCACTCAAAACCTCCAGATAAGAATAGCGAAGAGCGCCGTAAAAAAGAAGAGCGAAAACGCAGCGTCGCGAACGGTGAGAGCCGGGGTATCAAAGCTCTTAATCGTCCCATCGTAGCCGCGGGCGGCCATCGCTGCATAAATGCGCTCGGCCCGCTCGTAACTTCGGATAAAGAGGCTGCCGACCATCTGCCCGATAATGTGCACATGCCAGAGCCGCCCGCCGCCAAAAGCGCGCGCATCGCGGGCACGCATCATCCGTTTGATCTCATCGGTTAACACCCACATGAAACGGTAGAGAAACGAAAAGAGCATGGTAAGGATCTGAGGCATGCGCATCAGCTCAAGCCCTTTGATGAACTTCGGGAAAGGCGTTGTCGAGTACAGGAGTATCGCAACCAGCACTGATAGCCATGATTTTATGATGGCATTTACAAAGATATAGAAGCCGCCGTTTGAGATCGCCAGCGTTGTAAAACCTAAGTCGTATGCAGCCGGGTGCGGTTTATTCGGCATAAACGCCAGAAACAGCGTGGCTATGATTACGACCGGCTCGACCACAAGCGAGCGTTTCAAACCAAATTTGATAAACGGCACCCGGGAAAGCCGGTATAAGACGATAATAAAGGTCAAGAACAGCCCGAACCGCCACGTAGAAGCCATCGGTGTCATGACGATTGCCAAGATAAACACGATGAAAGCGATCATTTTTGTGCGTGCGTCCAGGCGGTGCAATATCGAATCCGCATACGCATAGAGCTCGAACGCATAGGTATGCGTGTGCCCGTGAACCGTTTCCGGCTCCTGCGGCTCGTGCGGCGCCGGGTGGTAATGCACGTGTTTATGCGTGATGCCATCGTGTTGGTGCTCGTGCAGGTGAATACCGGCATCATGGTTCTCATGAGCGGCATGCTCTGCAGCGTTTGTCTCATGCTCCATATGTTGATCGTTGTTGTCTAAGGCATCATGCTCTTCGCGCAAGAATTAACTCCTCACCGACGAACGGCGGCGCACAGCTTTCGCTATTACATAGCCGATTCCGATGGTAATAAGAACACCGACAAGCCCGGCGACACCGGTTGCAAGACCGCCTTCACCGAGGCCCGGCATCGTGTAGCCCGGGATGAAGGCTGAAAAAAGACTGGTGCCTTTGTTGATAAAACCGGTCGTTTCGGCTATGTGCTCGAGCCCGTCTGGGAATGAAGATGCGAACGGCGAGATCACGAGCGCGAGAAATGCAGCCACACCCCCGAATGCAACCAGGCTCGCTTTATCAGGTGTCGCGGTACGATTAACCAGGTCAGGGCGTACTTTCAACAGGTAGGTAATCGTAGCCATGGTTATGGCTCCTTCGCCGAGCCCGATCAAGACGTGCCAGCCCGTCATCAGCGGCACAACGATTGCAAACGGCGCGGTACCCGATGCCGTGAGCTCAAGGGCGCATGCCAGGGCAGCAACTATTGTTGAAACGAGGCCCGCGGTAAATGCGCCGCCCGTCACACTCTTGCGCGAGATTAACCGGTAGACCCAATAACCCGCAAGCGGGGAGAGGATCGCCATATTTAAAATATTAGCCCCGAGCGCGCTGATACCGCCGTCTCCGAAGAGAAGCGCCTGTACGCTTATAACCGACAGCATGACAAGAATCGCTTTCCAGGGGCCAAGAAGAATTGCCGCGAGTGCGCCGCCGACAAAATGGCCGCTTGTCCCGCCTGCGACGGGGAAGTTGAGCATCTGGGCGGCAAAGATAAACGCCGCAAGTACGCCCATCAGAGGCGCGTCTTTTTCTTCAAATTCTTTGTTTGCCTTGCGCACCGCGTAGGCAATCGTCGCACCCGAGGCGGCAGCAGCGGTTACCAACGTTTTTGTGTCTAAGAAACCGTCTGGAATATGCATTACAATTCCTTTCGCTAAAAAGCATTTACACTTCTTAGACACTTCGGTGTCCGGCTAGAAGATATATCCTAGGCATTCCGGCTAACGTTAGTTTGAGGGTTCGAACCAACAAACTAACGGAACCTCGAAGCGTGTTTTCGCTCACGCGCCAGAGGCTAAGATGGGGCGCCAAACAAAGCGCCCACGGAGCGACGATTTTACGAAATATGAACGTGATCGTGGCCGTGGTCGTGCGCCGCATCCATAGCCGCATCGAGCATAGCGATTGCTTCCGCCAGCTTTGCGCCGGCCTCGCCGAGCTTTGCCGACAGCTCGTCTTGATGCACGCTTCCGGAGAGACGAGCCCACTGCTCGCTACTCGTCTTTATGACCTTTGTTTGTTCCGTTAGTTGATGGATCGCCAGTTTATAATCGGCGCTGTTAAAGCCGTTTTGACACATACAACTCCACCTCCAGTGAAAAAGAAAACCACGAACAGGGCGGAGTTCGCTCCGCATGACCTTCGTGGCCTGGTTAGTATATATTCAGTTACTACAATATTATATCAGATTTTATCAGATTGAGCCTAAAAAATTTACTCCAGCGGCGTCAGAACGACCATGTGATCGAGCAGCTTAAGCTCTTTGAACGCGGCTTTTATTTGCTTTTGCTCGCCAAAGAGATCGACAAGCACTAGTTTATCGCCGACCGGTGTGATCGAAACGACATCTTTCATAAGCACTTCTTGCTTGCCGTCTTTTTCAACGAAAACGTTAGTCTCACACATTATCTTGCACCTCCGCTTTGTGGTTTGATTTTGCGCTCCCAAGCGCTTTTTGCGCTACCCTGCGCT